>JBCCZX010000165.1:0-6852 GCA_039186735.1 Verrucomicrobiota bacterium
ATTCGGTTCCCTTATAACCTGACCAGAGCTTCAGTCAATTTGTTTTTTAAGAAAACCAGATTATTTCTGCCTCTTATTCATACACTTATAAAAAATAAAGCCCAGATACACTCCCTGCTTTAAAAATTAATTCTCTAAGCCCTGCAAAGACCCCCGCACATTCAGCGTCGCATCCACATAAAAGCTCACGAAGTCCAAGCGCTCCGTCCCAAACGGAGTCTCCGTGAGCAATTCCAAGGTATAATAACCGTCCTCTGGGAAGACCCCCGTCCAATCCGAAAGAATGAATTCATGGTCCGTGGCGAAAGTCGCCGTCACATTCTTATGCGAACCTGGCACCAAAATCCCCTCCGTTCCCAAATTTGGCGCTCCCTCATACGCGTGGCAATAAATCACCGAACCAGGGTAAGCATCATTGACCGTCATGGTCAGGTCGCGGGGACTAATCCCCACCCGATCGCCATCCTCCACTCCTTCAATCGATCCATCGGCCACCGGCCAAATCTGAATCTCATCTCGTGCAATCACCACCGGATCCACCCCATAGTCTTCTAGCGCTTGAATAAAAAAGTGCTCCTCACCCGCCACTTTCAACGGATTCCCTCCGTCCAAAGCCGTAATGGTAAACTCGAGTTCGTGCTCGCCATTATCCGAGAGATACGTCTCAAAATGGACGTCGTTCGTCACTTCTCCTCCAGGCAAACTAAACGAACCTTCTGGATAACTCTGCGCAAACTGCTGAAACAACACTTCCCGCGCCGCCTGCTGAACATCCGGATCCTCAATCAAACCTTCCATCTCAACCCTCACTGTAAACGGACGATCCGCTCGCGTCCGATTCGCATTCGGATACGGATCCTCCGTTACGACCGTTACTGACGCCCGCGGCAAATACGCACCAACAGTCGACTGATCCAACAGCCACTCTCCAAACGGATCATCTCTCAAAGTCCAAAGCTCAAACAGCGCCCCACCCTCTGGCACCGGATCCTGCGCCACCTCGGTTCCCTCAATACCCACATACAAATCCCGGGCAATCTGCCCATTCTCTTCCGTCTGAATCTGTCGAATCCAATTCAACCAAGTCTGCCCTCTCACCTCCGACAACAGCCCACCCAACAGCAGCACCGCCACTGCTCCATGACCCCAACTCGTTCGATTCCACTTCATGACCCCGAAACCACAACCTCCTTCCGCTTGCCTTCGAGGATCGTAATCGGCCCGCCGTGACGTGTCGCAACAACCACCCGACCCGCTGCCTCCAGGGCCTGCCTCACCTCATCCTCAAATCCTTCATTCCCTCTCGCCTGCTCCAAAGTCACCTCGTAACTCGATAGCCATCCTCGGTTGACCCTGAGAAAATCCGGAAATTTCATCAGTTGACCAGAACGCGCCACATCCACCCGGCCCTCATAACGTTCGGGCACAAGAATCACCGCCCCCTTCGGAACAATCGTCCAATGAGAACCTGACGTCAAAATAATCGAACGCTCGATCAAGCTCGCTTGCGAAGGATGCCTCATTCCCGAATGCTCCTTGGCCTTCTCAAAGCGCGCATACGCCTCACTCCGCTTTGCCCTCCGCTCCTCAAGTTCCGCCCGACTCACAAGGTCGCGAATCACCCGCTTTTCCTGCGTTTCCTCCCCCCGCAAGGCGCCAACGAAAAACACGAAAACTATGGCTACAACAAATCCGAAATTCATTCCTTTTTTGAGCGTCTATTCAAAAGTCACCAGCACCACCAAGTCCTGCATATCAAAACCCCAGTGTGTCGTGTCCGTATGCGTCAACTCGAAGAGCAAGATCACATCACGCGGCCCAATCGAGATACGACGGTTCTCGTCCAAGTATGGGGCCAAGAAAGATTCGACCGTTGACTGGTAATACGAAGGCGCATGCGTCTCCGGGACCGCTTCCCCATTCTTAAGCGCAAGCACATTCGGCGTGTCCGTTCCCGAATAGAAAAAAGTCTGCCAATACCGATTGTAATAACGTCCCCCAAATTGAATCACATCATTCTCCTCAACGACTCGCGAAAGCACAACCTCTCCCGGATCAACTTCAAGGTGCTGCCCCTGAAAAAGGAACGACCAGTTCCATCCTCCATTGATTTTATACCACAACTGAGTGTCGTAATAACGCCGACTGTCCGAAACCGCCGAACCCAACACACGCACCTTCATCGTAAGATCAGACTTGGGAATGATTTCATTCGTCGGAGGAATAGTGACCACATCGATCACTTCCGGATGATTGATTTCCCAATCAAGATTGGGAAAAGTGCCCGCTCGAACCAGTCGCGGACTGGCTTCAAGCGATCCCGTCGGAGGGATGTCGAGCGACCCGAGGGACAGCTGGCCATGCCCACTCGCGAGCAAGGCGAGCAAAGCCAAAAGGTTGAAAAGTGCAGTTTTCATCGGAGGCTGGAGTTCGAACCCAGAGAGCCGAACAGTTCCGATATATAGGCTTTAATATAATTTGGTCAACGTTATTTTTCCAATTACAAGAATAAACTGACTTATAAATAAATAAGTTATAAAAAATGCGCGCTCGTTTCAGCGAAAATTCGCACGACCTGACAAAAATCACCCCTAACTTGACTTTCACGCCCCCAACACGAAACTGGCGATGACAGGGGTGCTTACTCGCGGTGAGCCGAGATTTCCCAACGCTCGTGGGAAAAACCCTCCGAACCTGATGCGGATAGCGCCGCCGAAGGAAGTCGACCTCAGTCCCTCCTTTATTGACGCCATGCCCTCAGCATGGCGTTTTGCGTTCCATAAGACCTCAATCAACTCGAAATCAATGGCTACCAATAACCAGACCCTCAGTCCCGAAAGTGCCCATCAACGCTCCGACTACACCGGAAACTTTGTCGAAGACATCGACAACTCCGAAGAAATCGCAGCCATCGAAGCAGACCCCACCAAATTCCCAAACTCTTCCCGCATCTACCTCAACGGCGAACTCCATCCCGGTGTCCGCGTCCCCATGCGCGAAATTCGCCAAGAACAAACCACTCACTCAGACGGCCAAACCGAACACAATCCTCCCATTCGTGTCTACGACTGCTCCGGACCTTGGGGCGATCCCAGCTTCGAGGGAGACGTCACCCAAGGCCTCCCTCCTCTCCGCCGCGACTGGATTCTCGCTCGTAAAGACGTCGAGGAATACCATGGTCGCGCTATCAAACCAGAGGACAATGGCTACCTCTCCAACTCCCACGCGGAAAGGTATAACGAAAGAAAGGCCGCAAAAAACAAACTCAAAGAATATCCCGGCCTCAAACGAAAGCCTCTCCGCGCCACCTCACACCCCGTCACCCAAAAGTGGTACGCCGAACAAGGCATCATCACCCCCGAAATGGAATTCGTCGCCATCCGCGAAAATCTCGGGCGCCTCGAGGCCTTCAAAACGGTCGCTGATTCCTATCCGACAAAAACTTCTCCTGCTCCTGAAGAAACGTCTTCTCTCGAAGAAAAAATCGCTCACCTCGAAGCAGAACTCGCCGAAGCGCGTGCCAAACTCAATCAACCCTCCGGCACTCCCGAAGGCTACCTCATGCCCCGACCAAGCGAGATCAATCCGCACACGCAAGTCGCCCGCAACCGCATCGATCATCAACACCCCGGCCAATCCTTCGGTGCCCAAATTCCCTCCCTGATCACTCCCGAATTCGTCCGCTCCGAAGTCGCTCGCGGCCGTGCCATCATCCCCGCCAACGTCAACCACCCCGAGAACGAACCCATGGCCATCGGTCGCAACTTCTTGGTCAAAATCAACGCCAACATCGGCAACTCCGCCGTCGCTTCCACTATCGACGAAGAAGTCGAAAAAATGCGTTGGGCCACCAAATGGGGAGCCGACACCGTTATGGACCTTTCGACCGGTAAAAACATCCACGCCACCCGCGAATGGATCATCCGCAACTCCCCCGTCCCTATTGGCACTGTTCCCATCTATCAAGCCCTCGAAAAAGTCAACGGCCGCATCGAAGACCTCACTTGGGAACTCTTCCGCGATACCCTCATTGAGCAGGCCGAACAAGGCGTCGACTACTTCACCATCCACGCGGCTGTCCTCCTCCGCTTCGTCGCTCCCACCGCCAAACGCATGACCGGCATCGTCTCTCGCGGCGGCTCCATCATGGCCAAATGGTCCATCCACCATGGCAAGGAAAATTTTCTCTACACCCACTGGGATGACATCTGCGACATCTGCGCGACCTACGATGTCTCCTTCTCCATCGGCGACGGCCTCCGTCCTGGCTCCATCGCCGACGCCAACGATTACCCCCAACTCGCCGAACTCGAAGTCCAGGGTGAACTCACGAAACGAGCCTGGGATAAAGGCTGCCAAGTGATGAATGAAGGACCTGGTCACGTCCCCCTCCACCTCGTCCAAGAAAACATGCAAAAACAAATCGAATGGTGTCACGAAGCCCCCTTCTACACCCTCGGACCACTCACCACCGATATCGCCCCCGGCTACGATCACATCACCAGTGGCATCGGCGCCGCCCACATCGGTTGGCATGGTTGTGCCATGCTCTGCTACGTCACCCCCAAAGAACACCTCGGCCTACCCAACCGGGACGACGTCCGCGAAGGAGTCATCACCTACAAGATTGCCGCCCACGCAGCCGACCTGGCGAAAGGCCACCCCGCCGCCCAAGAGCGAGACAACGCCATCTCAAAAGCTCGCTTCGAGTTCCGCTGGCGTGACCAATTCGCACTCGGTCTCGACCCGGCCCGCGCCATCGCCTTCCACGACGAAACACTCCCCGCCGAAGGGGCCAAAACCGCCCACTTCTGCTCCATGTGTGGCCCGACCTTTTGTAGCATGAAAATCACCCAGGACGTCCGCGAATTCGCCGCAGAAAAAGGGTATTCCGAAACCTTGTCAGACTAAATCACCTCACCCATGGTCCCCTACATGGAGAATCCCTACTCAAGTCCCTCACAAAGCCCTCCTCTCACAAAGGCCAGTGAGCTCACTCCTGCTATTTTTCAATCACTGAGCGCAACCAAACCCTGGGTCAGACTCTGCTCCATAATCGGATTCATCCTTTCAGGATTGATGATCTTGGCCGCAATCTTGGTTGTTATCTCCGGAGGAACCATGTTTGCAACGGGCGCCGCCGGAGGGAGCAGCCCCGCTTTCACCGGACCTATGACCATAGGCATGGGAATTGCCTACGGAGTCTTTGCGTTTTTCTACCTCTTTCCCTCCCTCAAACTTTGGAAATACGGAAGCCACATCAAAAATTTCGTCGATTCTCAATCCATCAACGATCTCGAAGCCGCCCTCGATGCTCAGCGTAGCTTCTGGAAATTCGTCGGAATCATGGTCCTGCTTGTGATCGCCATGTACATTCTCCTCATCGTCGGCGTCGCCTTTTTTGCCGGCTTTGCTGCAGTCAACGGCACGACCCCTTGATTCCCCAGTCTCCCCGCCACTTCGCCAATTCACCATCAACAAGCTCCACTAAACCTACCAAACGAAGGGCCTCTCCTCCCGAATCCACCACACAATGAGCGATCAAGCGATCATCGCTCGCAACCACAACCCGCCTCTTCTTGGCCTGACTCATCGCCAACCGCTCAATCACCGCATCAGCAGACTCTCCCTCCCGGGAATAAATCACAAGCGCCTCCCCCTCATCTCCCCCCTCCACCGCTCTCTGCCTTTGTCGCCCGTCGAATACCACGATCACAGCATACTCGCTGATCGATTGAAATCGCGACAACCAATCAACCAACTCTCGCCTCGTCTTCGAAGGAAATCTCTCTCTTTCTTTGGAGAAATGCTCGAGCCCATACAGTGCATTATGCCCGTCCACGATGAGGAGGGGACTCTCCATCACAACGTCTCAAAGACTTAATCCAAAAAGACCACTTTCCCCGGTACCCCTTTGGCCTCCGCTTCTGCTCGCGCTTGAGCCTCATGTTGCTCGGGAGAACAAGACGAATCAATCGGAGCATCTGGAGTCTCGTCGCTTCGCTGCAGCAACCCTTTCTCAACCATCCACTCTTCAACCTCTTCCCCACTCACATCAGCAAGCATTTCTCCATTCACTTCCACACAAGGCGAAAGCGGCTGCCCGCTCTTCATTTCCATCTCCACTCTCATCGCCGGATTCTTGATGATATCCTTCTCTTCCCACTCCAAATTATACTTTCGTAGCACAGCCCGCACACCCTCACTCCACCCACAATAGGTCTTCAAATAACAAACAATCTTCGGCTGGTCGCTCATACGCGACAACTTACGTCAAAATCCCAAAATCTCAAGCCCCCATCAATTTCCACGATTCTCCTTCCTCGCAGCCTCAATCATCCCTTCAACCATACGAATCTGCATCAAAACCCAACCCTTGGTCTGCTCTTGCTGGGACAGGAAGGCTTCTCTCTGTGCCCCACTCAAAATCGACTGCAAATCACCCTCCATGTCAGACTGCATCTCATTCCAATCAGTCTCGAATCGGTCGGACGTTCCCGGGCGACCATGCTGCAGAAATCCCGCCCGACCTTCCCAATTTTCCACCATCCCCGACTCTACGCGGGCCGCATACATCGCATCCACAAGACGCTCCTCTTGCTCGAAACTCAGAGGCTCTCCAATCTCATCCATCACAGAACGAATTCCCCCCAACTGCTGATACTCAGATTGCCGGGCGGCATACTTCTCATAAGTCTCGAAGTCCTTCTCACTGTTGAGAAACTCACGCATCGCTTCTTTCCTTGCCTCTTGATCTATCTCCATTTGATCAAGAATCGCCATCGACTCCTCACGAGACTCTGCGCCCAACAATTTCATCCCTACTGTGCTTCCTTCCCCAATATTTTGCGC
>JBCCZX010000166.1:0-6851 GCA_039186735.1 Verrucomicrobiota bacterium
AAGTGATAATCGTCGTCAGAATCCCGAAATACAGCGCGATCGGAATCCGCTCCCGAATCAAAGTCCACACCGGATCCCCAAACGACCGCGAAGTCCCCAAATCCCCCTGCAAAAGCCCCGCAAATTTCGGCCGATAAGCCACCGCTCGCGCCGCATATGTCCTGGGAGCCGCCTCGATTGGCTTCCGGTTCCGCTCCGCCCACCGCACCAAACGATCATGCGGCGACTCGATCTCCACCTTCCAGTCTTTCGCCTCCGAGCCATCATCCACAAAACTCACTTTTTTCACCACCCACTCCTCCACCTCCCTCTCCACCCGGTCCCGAACAATCTTCCCTTCTTTCTCCACCCACTCCGTGTTTTTGACCGCCTTCGTCTTCTTCTCCGCCTTCACCAAAACCTCGCGCCCGACCCCTTTCAAAACCAAAAGCGCCTCCGTTTCCGGATCTTTCACCACCGCTCCACCAATCCGATCCACCCCCCCGGCCCCAAATTCCTTCTTCGACTTCAAGCGCTCTCGCGGCACCACCCCCAACCACTGCAAGTAAGCCACCACATGCGGCAAATCATACCCATACTCCTCCTCCAAGGCCTCGATCGACTCCTCGTCCAACGCACCCTGCTCCCCGCTCGAATTTCCTCCACTCTCCGCTGCTGCCGCCTGCGCCGCTTGCAACTGCTGTTCCAAAGGCCCCCCAGGCACCACCCGCGTGATCATGAACACCAAAAACGTCACCCCCAACATGGTCACCGGGACCAGGAGCAAGCGGCGAATAAAGTAGTCCTTCATGGAAAATCAGCTTCTGTTTGATAACCCTGCTCGCCATCCGATCAAGTCACCATCGCGTATGGAGCGGCGACCTTTATTGTCGCTCCCACAACCCCAAGAACTTTGGAGTCCGGCGAGAATCGCCGCTTTCGTCACCGATGCGAAACAAACACCCACCAACTTGGCACGCAAAACACCTCCTGCCCAATCTCGCAAACATCCCACCACCGCCAAAGCACTGAAAACTCAAACCCAACCCTCCCTCCTCTTCCCAACACACAGAAAAAACCCTCCCCATCCCCGCATTCCCACACAAAACTCCTCAAACCGTGAGACTCTTCGCCCTCCTCACCTCCCTCCTCCTGCTCGTCGGCTGCGACACCCGCAGTGACGTCGAACGCGCCAACGAAGCCGGCATTCTCCTCATGGGCAACTCGAGCGAACCCAAAGCCCTGGACCCCCACCTCGTCTCCGGCGTCCTCGAATCCAACGTCCTCCGCGCCCTCTTCGAAGGCCTCTGCTCCGGACACCCCTCCCAAGACGGCCAATCCCTCCCCGGGGCCGCCTCCTCCTGGACCCCATCCGACGACTTCACCCAGTGGACGTTCCATCTCCAACCCGACGGCAAATGGTCCGACGGCACCCCCGTCACCGCTCACGACTTCGTCTTCGCCTACCGCCGCCTCCTCTCCCCCGACCCCAACTGGCCCGCCAAATACTCCGAAATGCTCTACTTCATCGAAAACGCCGAGGCTTACCACAAAGGCAAACTCGCCGATTTCGAACAAGTCGGCGTCCACGCCATCAACGACTACACCCTCCAAGTCGACCTCCGCGGCCCTGTCCCCTTCCTCCCCGAAATCACCAAACACCAAACCTGGTATCCCGTCCCCAAACACATCGTCCTCCGCCACGGAAAAATCAACACCGCCTTCGCCTCCCCGTGGACCAAACAAGGCAACATGGTCTCCAACGGGCCCTTCCAGCTCAAAACCTGGAAAACCAACAACTTCGTCGAAGTCGAACGCAACCCAAACTACTGGGATTCCCGTAACGTTTCCCTCAACGGCATCCGCTACCTCCCCATCAGCAATTACTACACCGAGACCCGCATGTTTTCGGACCAACAACTTCACGTTACCGACCGCATCAGCCCCGAACTCCTCCCCTTCGCCCGCAAGGAACACCCCGACGAACTCGTCACCCAACCCTACGTCGGTACTGCCTTCATCCGCGCCAACACCAAACGCCCGCCCCTCAACAACCCCAAGGTCCGTCTCGCCCTCGCCTATGCCATCGAACAAGAGGTCATTTGCGAGAAAATCCTCGGCGCTGGCCAACAACCCGCCGGCGGCATCACTCCCCCCTTCGGCAACTACCAGGCTCCGCAAATCGTGCATTTCGATCCCGATAAAGCCCGCCAACTCCTTGCCGAATCCGGATATGCCAACAACTCGGGCTTTCCCGACATCTCCGTCCTCATCGCCAACTCCGACACCAACAAAGTCATCGCCGAAGCCATTCAATCGATGTGGAAAAAGCACCTCGGCATCAACGTGCGCATCATCCAGCGGGAATGGGCCACCTACATCCAACTTCAGAACGACATCGACTACGACCTCTGCACCGCCAACTGGATCGGTGACTACCTCGACCCTACAACCTTTCTCGAAATGTGGGTCACCGACGGCGGAAACAACCGCACCGGCTGGTCCTCGCAGATCTACGAAGACCTTCTCCACAAGGCCGAAAACACCGCCGACCCCGCCCAGCGCTTCTCCATCCTCGCCCAAGCCGAAACCCTCCTCATGCAGGAAGTCCCCATCATGCCCGTCTACTACTGGACCAGTGCCTACCTCCTCCGCCCCGAAGTCAAAAACTGGCACCCCCTTCTCCAAAAAAATCCCCCCTTCAAACATCTAAAGCTGGAGCCCTAAAAACCGAGTTTTGACCTATGAACCATGAATCCCCTCCATCATCCATCTCCGAACTCACTGATCCAAGAAGCTCATCTTTTAGACCTCATCCTTCATGACTAAGACCATCCTCTCCCGCCTCATCCAAACCGTGGTCGTCGTCTTCGCCCTCGTCACCTTCACCTTCTTCGCCGTCCGCGCCATCCCCGGCAACCCCTTCGCCGACGACAAAGGCACCTCCCCCGAAGAGCAAGCCGCCCTCGAAGCCTACTACGGCCTCGATAAACCCCTTCCCATCCAATACCTGAACTACTGGAAAAATATCCTCGTCCATGGCGACTTCGGCGACTCCCTCTCCATGAAAGGCCGCAAGGTCTCCGAGCTCATCGCCCAAGCCTTCCCTGTCTCCCTTCGCCTCGGCCTCGTCGCTCTCATCCTCGGCATCCTCATCGGCATCCCCCTCGGCACCGTTGCTGCCCTCTATCAAAACAAACTCCCCGACTACCTCGCCATGATCTTTGCCATGGCCGGTATTTGCATCGCTCCCTTCGTCCTCGGCCCCCTCTTCCAGATCAACGTCGCCAAGAACCTCTCCTTCCTCAACGTCGCCGGCTGGTCCCGCCCCTCCGACATCATCCTCCCCGCCATCACCCTCTGCTTCGGTGTAGCCGCCTACCTCGCCCGTCTCACTCGCGGGGGCATGCTCGACGTCCTCTCCCAAGACTACATCCGCACCGCCCGCGCCAAAGGCGTCTCGCCTCTCCAAATCATCAGCAAACACGCCCTCCGCCCCGCCCTCATGCCCGCTGTCACCTACCTCGGCCCCGCCTTCGCCGCCATCATCACCGGCTCCTTCGTCGTCGAAAACATCTTTCTCGTCCCCGGCATGGGCCAACACTTCGTCACCGGCATCACTTCCAAAGACTACAACCTCGTCCTCGGACTCGTTCTCTTCTACGGCATCCTCATGGGCCTCGCCAACCTCCTCTCCGACCTCGCCCTCATCTTCATGGACCCCAAACTCCGTAAAACCTAACCCGAAAAGAGCGCGGGACACCAGCTCCGCACATCCAACCGAAGCACACAGCAAAAAAAGCAATCCACCCCAAATCCGCGAAACCTGAGTGGAGCGGCAACCTTGACGGTCGCCACCACAACCCAAGCCAAAAATCACCAAGCAATCGAATCAACTCACTCCCGCTCCGTCCGGCTCCACCAGAACCTCTGGATTCTCCCAACAAAACATGACCACCACTACCGCAGACCACACAGCCACACCTGCCATCGAAAAAGGCTCCTCCCTCTGGTCCGACGCCTTCGTCCGCCTCCAAAAAAACAAACTCGCCATGGCTGGCGGCATCATCGTCCTCCTCATCCTCCTCGCCTGCTTTCTCCTCACCCCCATCCTCGCCACCACCGGACTCAACGGAAACGACCAAGACCTCGCCAACCGCTTCGCCAGCCCCGGACAATCCGGCCTCCTCGGCACTGATCAACTCGGCCGCGACCTGCTCATGCGCATCCTCGAAGGTGGCCAAATCTCCCTTCTCGTCGCCATTCTCGCCACCATCCTAACCATCACTCTCGGCGTCACCTACGGCGGCATCGCCGGTTACGTCGGCGGCCGCACCGAAGGCATCATGATGCGCATCGTCGATGGCCTCCTCGCCATGCCCTTCCTCATCATCGTCATCCTCTTCCGTGAACTCATCTCCGGCCAGGTCGATGAAATCGCCCGCTGGTTCATCGACGACCTCAAAATGGACTCCGACTTCGTTCTCCGCTTCGCCAACCTCGTCCCCCTCATCCTTGCCATCGCCGCCTTCGGTTGGCTCACCATGGGCCGCATCGTCCGCACCGCTGCCGCCAGCCTCAGTAAACAAGAATTCGTCGAAGCTGCCCGCTCCCTCGGCCTCTCCCACGCCCGCATCCTCTTCCGCCACATCCTCCCCAATATGCTGGGCCCCATCATCATCTACGCCACCCTCACCATCCCCTCCTTCATCCTCTACGAAGCCACCCTCTCCTTCATCGGCCTCGGCGTCGAACCTCCCAACTCCTCCTGGGGCATCCTCATCAAGGAAGGCGCCAACTTCCTCGAAACCAAACCCCTCGTCCTCCTCTTCCCCGCCCTCATCTTCTCTCTCACCCTCTTCGCCTTCAACTTCCTCGGCGACGGCCTCCGCGACGCCCTCGACCCCAAGTCATCAAAGGACTAATTGGTAGGGTCATTTCGATAAAACGACCTCAACCTCCACCCGGTCATTTCATCGAAATGACCCTACCGGAAAGCCAGCCCAAGCGGACTACCAGCAATCAGCAAAATCAGCCTTCAGACATCAACACTCACTTCTAATCCAACACCCGTCCCCGCAAACTCCCCGGCGGAACTTCACAAATCTCCGTAGTCCCGAACCACTTCCGCCGATTCCGTGCAACCAATCGATACTCCCAATCGCGAATCATCTTAGGAACCCATCGGTAAATCGCTCCCACACCTCCCCAAATGCCTCCAATCTCGCCCAGCACCCGCCAAATCCCATCACTTCGAAAGAACACCTCCTTCCCGCCTTCATCCAGCACCGCGAAGGTCTCCGCCCCCTCTCCAGGCTCCGGCAACCCGAACTCGTCCCGTTTTACCGACGCAAACTCACTCCCCAACCCCGCAAACCAGAGCTTCTCCCTCTTGTCCCGCTTGTGCAACCACCGCACTGAACCCGAGCACAACAGGCATCCTTCATCGAAAAAGACCACAACCCGTCCCATCTACAGAATGATACCCCTCACTCCTGACTCGGTCAAAGCGCCTTCAATCCTTTAAATCGAAACCAAAAACTCTGCGGCTTTGCGACTCTGCGCGAGGCCCAGAAACCAAATCTTTGGAAAATCTCCCAAAAATGCCCCAAAATCCCCCTCCAAACCCGAAAATCATCTTGAAAAAGACGATTTCCTCCCTAGCCTCCGCGCTCCCATGGCAAGAACCGCAGGCAAAGCCAAAACACGGAAATCCGTCTCCAAACGATTCAAGGTGACGGGTTCCGGCAAGTTCTTGCGTCGCAAGCAGGGCAAGCGTCACATCCTTACGAAGAAGTCTCGTAAGCGGAAACGCAACCTCGGCAAAGCGACCTTGGCCGACGAAACCAACGTCAAAGCCATCCGCAAGAACATGCCCTTCGTGTAAAAACGACAGAATCCCCCGAGCCGCCTGTTTCCGCTGGAAACCCGAGTGAGCGAGACGGCCGGGGACGAACAAAACAAAACCGCCCACTCAAAGTAGAAAACAAAACATGCCACGAGCAACCAACGGACCGGCTTCCCGCAAGCGCCGCAAACGCGTTCTTCTTCGCGCCAAAGGCTTCCGCGGATTCCGCTCCAAACTCTTCCGTTACGCGAAAGACGCCGTCTACAAGGCGCGCCAATACGAATATCGCGACCGCAAAAAGCGCAAAGGCCAATTCCGCCGCCTCTGGATTCAACGCATCAGCGCCGGAGTCCGCGAACAAGGCCTCACCTACTCGCGCTTCATCGAAGGCCTGAACGCTGCCGAAATTGAAGTCGACCGCAAGGTCCTCGCCGACCTCGCCGTCCACGACCTCGAAGCCTTCAACACCATTTGCGAAGCCGCAAAAGAAGGCCTCAAAATGAAGGCCGAAAAGTTGGCTGCCGAAAAACCGGCCGAAGCAACCGCCTAAAGACACTTTTGATATCCCGCCGACCGGGACGCACACACCCGATAAGCAACAAACACGGTATCAAAAAGGGCCACCTCCGGGTGGCCCTTCTTTTTCTGGTAGGGTCGTTTTGATAAAACGACCGCAACGACCAAGGCCAGAGGACCCTCTCGCAATCAGCAAACGCAAATCTCTTGAATCTTCCACTCCAGTATCTTCTATCTGCCCTCCGATGAACGCCGACCTCGCATCCATCCAATCCGACGCCCTCGCCGCCATCGCTGAAGCAGCCGACACTCCCTCCCTGGAACAGGCTAAAATCGACTTCCTTGGTAAAAAAGGCCGCCTCTCCGCTGCCAACGCCCTCATGAAGGACCTCTCCAAAGAAGAGAAACCCGCCTTCGGCCAAGCCCTCAACACCGTCCGCTCCGCCATCACCTCCGCCCTCGACGAAAAAACCGCTACCCTCCAGCAAGCCGCCGACCTCGCCGCCGT
>JBCCZX010000167.1:0-6804 GCA_039186735.1 Verrucomicrobiota bacterium
CCTCCTCCTCAACGCCCTCCTCGATCCCCATCCTTCCGACACCCCCCCCTCCTCCCATCACCCCACAGCCAGCGGCAAACCCACGCAGCCAAAGGCTTTCCCAATAAATTCACGTTCGCCAGGGGCGAACAACGAGAGCCCGCCGCCCACAGCGGCATCCGGGT
This sequence comes from Verrucomicrobiota bacterium, assembly GCA_039186735.1. Taxonomy (GTDB): domain Bacteria; phylum Verrucomicrobiota; class Verrucomicrobiia; order Verrucomicrobiales; family Akkermansiaceae; genus Roseibacillus. The sequence goes on from JBCCZX010000167.1 coordinate 165, forward strand.
CCAGCGGCACGCTGGCGCTGGTCGATGGAAGCGATTCCTTCGACCCCCAATCCCATCACCCCCATACCCTCCACCGCCTCCTCTGGGTCCGCTGCCACTCCGCCGCCGATGCCCTCAAAGCCGCCGACCTCCTCCTCCGCGACGGCAACCTCCCCCTCATCCTCCTCGACCTCCTCCTCAATCCCCTCCCCGAATTCCAACGCCTCCCCGCCTCCACCTGGCACCGCCTCCGCGCCCTCACGGAAAAAACCGGCACCACCCTCCTCGCCTTCACCCCCTCCCCCAAAATCATCCCCAATACCCGCCTCCGCCTCACCCTAACGTCCTCCCTTACCCTCGATGACCTCGATCACTCCCGCCCCCAACTCCTCCAAACCCATATCCCCAAAATAAAAATCACCCGCGACCAACGCCACCACCAAAACACCATCACAGACGATCTGCTAATCGCTAACAGCTAACCGCTAATCGCTCTCATGTTCTCCACTCTCTACCTCCCTAATTTCCAGCTCCAAGCCGCTCTCCACCACCAAAGCGACCTCCTCAACACCCGCCCCGTCGCCCTCCTCGAAGCCGCCGCCCACGAAAAAGACAAAGCCCGAGTTTTCCAACTCACCGAAACCGCCCAAAACCACGGCGTCCACCCCGGCATGACCGCTAGCCAAGCCCTCGCCCGCTCCCCTCATCTCCACCTCCTCAATCGCGATCCCGACGCCGAACAAAACGCCCAAAATCAACTCCTCGACATCGCCTCACGCTTCTCCCCCGACTTCGAATCCACCGCCCCCGGCATCGTCACCCTCGACCTCCTCGGCAATTCCCACCTCCCCAAATACGCCGATCAACTCGCCCAAAAATTCCTCGCCGCCATGCGCAGCCGAGGCTTCCACGACCCCCGCGTCGGCCTCGCCGAAAACCCCGGACTCGCCCTCCTCGCCGCCCGCCTCGCCAAACAAACCAAAATCATCCGCGCCGAAAAACACGAAGTCCAAACATTCCTCGCCCCCCTCCCCCTCTCCACCCTCAACCCCTCGCCCGACCTCACCCACATCCTCTCCCTCTGGGGCATCCACACCATCGGCGACTTCACCCAACTCCCCCTCACCGATACCGCTCACCGCCTTGGCCCCGAAGCCGTCGCCCTCCACGAAGCCGCCTCCGGCAAAACCTCGCGCCTCCTCAACCTCGTCCGCCCTCCCACTGACTTCTCACACCGCGCCGACCTCGAATACGAAATCGAATCCCTCGACCCCCTCCTCTTCCTCTTCCGCCGCGCCCTCGAAACCATCGCCGCCCGCCTCAGCGCCGCCTGGCTCCTCGCCGGTCACCTCCACCTCCGCATCTCCTTCCAGGACCAAACCCAATACCAACACACCTTCCACATTCCCGATCCCACCCGCGACGTCGACCTCCTCTTCCAAATCCTCCACACCCACCTCGAAAACTTTACCGCTCCTTCTCCCGTCACCGGATTCAAACTCGAAACCGTCCCCACCCCCGCCAATGGCTGCCAATTCCACCTCTTCGAATCACGCCTCCGCGATCCCAACCGCTTCTACGATACCCTCGCCCGTCTCGAAGCTCTCCTCGGCCCCGATCACGTCGGCACCCCAAAACTTCTCCCCTCCCACCGCCCCGATGCCTTCACCCTGACATCATTCAAAGAAGAACCCACTTCTTCCTACCAAGCCTCCCCTCCCCAATCGGCGAAGCCGGGTAGGGCGTGGCCTCCGGACGCGCCTGCCTCCCCATACAACGCCACCCTCCCATTAAAACGCTTCCGCCCCCCACTCCCCCTCAACATCAAAACCAATACCCACACCCATCCCATCGAAATCCTCAACGGAAAATTCAAAGGCCGCATCCTCGACCACCGCGGCCCCTGGCGCCACTCCGGCGACTGGTGGGATCAACGCTACCAATGGGCCCGCGAAGAATGGGATATCCACCACGAAAACCAACACCTCTATCGCCTCACCCACGACACCCCCAATCACCAATGGCTCCTCGAAGGCACTTACTCCTCCTGAAGAACCTTCCCCCACTCCGCCCCCAACCCCATCACCTCCACCCGTCGCTCCAAATCATCCCGGTCAATACCCTCCCCTCCCAACACTTCGAGCATCGCCCGAATATCCCCCAGATGCTTCTCCGATCCCCCCTCACGAAAATACTCCAGCTTCCGCAAAATCACATACCCCGCCGGCGCCACCCAAATCGCCTCGCCCTCGATCGACAACCGCTCCCGATGCGCCATCCCCCACCGATGCAACATATCACCCGCCACCGGATACATATCCGCCTTAAATCCCGTCTCATGATGAATCACATTAAAGTGCGCCCCTCTCTCCCGTCGCAATTCCTCCTCAATCACCTCTCGCGGCGGCACATAAAAATCCACCTCCGAATACCACCCCGACAATTTCCCCGCCCGATCCCGCGACATCTCCACCACCATATCAATATCGTGTGTCAACCGCGGTTCCCCGTAAATCATCGCCGCCACCGACCCCGTCACCATGTATCCCACCCCCGCCGCTTCCAACGGCCGGGTGAACAACAAAAACAAATTAACGTCCTCCATCCCGAAACGCCTCCCGCACCAATCCCTCAACCCGGTCCTCAGACCACTCCGCATGCTGCCGCCGAACCCACGCCACCTTCACCGCCCACGCCGACTCCCGCAACCGCTGCGCCGCCCGTAACTTCTGCTCCGGACTCATCCGCCGCAATATCTCTCGCCGCTCCACTTCCATCTCAATACCTCATCCTACCAGCCCCCACCCACCCAAGCAATCCCCCAACACTCCCCCATGTCTTGCCCCTCCTTCCCACCTTCCAACACACAGGTAGGGCGTGGCCTCCGGACGCGCCTGCCTCCCTCACTACCCCAAAGATTAGTGCCGATCAGCGGTAAAAAAAATGTTCATCGAACTCCACGCCCGCTCCGCCTTCTCCTTCCACCGCGGCGCCTCCCAACCCGAAGAACTCATCCGCCAAGCCGCCACCCTCGGCCTCCCCGCTCTCGCCCTCACCGATCGCGACGGCTTCTACGGCTCCGCCCGCGCCCATTACGCTTCTAAAGAATTGGCGTCCGATGGCACCCTCCCGGCACCGCCATCTGGCCGTGGCCCTGCCACTATAAAAGCACTCGTCGGCACCGAAATCACCCTCGAAGACAACTCCGTCCTCCCCCTCCTAGTCGCTACCCGAAAAGGCTACCAGTCCCTCTCCCAACTCCTCACCACCGCCAAACTAAGAGGCCTCGCCCCCTTCCTCACCCCTGCCTCCCCTCATACTCCTCCCTCTCCTGCCTCAAAAAAACTTCGCGTCTTCGCGTCTTCGCGAGAAACGCCTGCCTCCCTCTCCCCTGACGATCCCACCATCAACCCCCGCAAAGACTCCCGCATCTACTACACCGAACTCGCCCAACTCCTCGAACACCTCGGCCCCGGACACCTCATCGCCCTCACCGGCGATGAAGAAGGCCCCGTCCGCCGCTCCCTCACCCAATACCCGAACCACCCCACCCATACCCTCGAAATCACCCAACACCTCGCCGACCTCTTCGGTCCCGAAAACTGTTACGTCGAACTCCACCGCCACCACGTCCGCGGCGAAACCCGCCTCAATAACCAACTTCGCGACCTCGCCCACCACTTGCGCCTCCCCCTCCTCGCCTCCAACGGCCCCACCTTCCACACCCCCGAACGACGCCTCCTCTTCGACGCCTTCACCTGCCTCCAAAACCACACCCACCTCGACGACGCCGGCCTCCTCCTCGCCCGCAACTCGCAACGTCACCTCAAATCGCCGGAAGAAATGCACAACCTCTTCCACCACGACCTCCCCGAGGCCCTCACCAATACCCTCCGCCTCGCCGATCGCCTCGAGTTCTCCCTCGAAAACCTCGGCTACGAATTCCCCCGTTACCCCTCCCCAAATGACGAAACCGAATACCAAATCCTCCGCCGCGAAACCCTCCGCGGTGCCAAAAACCGTTACCCCGGCAAATCCTTCACCAAGAAAGTCCGCCGCCAACTCGAACACGAATTCTCCCTCATCGAAAAACTCGGCTTCTGCGGATACTTCCTCATCGTCTGGGACATCGTCAACATGGCCCGCGATAACCACATCCTCGTCCAGGGCCGCGGCTCCGCCGCCAACTCCGCCGTCTGCTACTCCCTCGGCATCACCGCCTGCGACCCCATCAAATACAAACTCCTCTTCGAACGATTCCTCGCCGAAGGCCGAAACTCCTGGCCCGATATCGACCTCGACCTCCCCTCCGGCGATCAACGCGAATCCATCATCCAGGCCGTCTACGAAAAATACGCCCCCCGCGGCGCCGCCATGACCGCGAACGTCATCACCTACCGCGGCCGCTCCGCCATGCGCGACATGGGCAAAGCCCTCAACCTCTCCGAAGATATCCTCGGCCGCTTCTCCGACCTCTTCGCCTCCGGCGATTTCCCCCACACCCTCAAACTCAAAGAACAAATCACCCAGTCCGGCCTCCCTAAAGATCATCCCCGCTTCCCCGCCCTCATCAAACTCTACCAGTCCGTCTACCGCCTCCCCCGACACCTCGGCCAACACTCCGGCGGCATGATCATCTCCGACCAAGGACTCGACTCCGTCGTCCCCCTCGAAAACGCCTCCATGGAAGACCGTCGCGTCGTCCAATGGGATAAAGACGATTGCGATGATCTCGGCATCATCAAGGTCGATCTCCTCGGCCTCGGCATGCTCGCCGCCATGGAGGAAACCATCACTCTCTGCAACACCCGCAGCAAAGAACGCGCCGTCGATCTCGCCCATATCCCACAAGATGATCCCGAAACCTTCGCCATGATGCAGCGCGCCGATACCATCGGCACTTTCCAAATCGAATCGCGCGCCCAAATGGCCACCCTCCCCCGCATGCGCCCCGCCTGCTTCTACGACGTCGCCGTCCAGGTCGCCATCATCAGACCCGGCCCCATCGTCGGGAACCTCACCCACCCCTACCTCGACCGCCGCAATGGCAAAGAAGAGATCACCTACATTCACGACCTCTTTGTCCCCATCCTCGAACGCACCCTCGGCGTCCCCCTCTTCCAGGAACAAGTCCTCCAGATGGCCATGGTCATCGCCGACTTCACCGGCTCCGAAGCCGAAGAACTCCGCCGCGCCATGTCCTTCCACCGCTCCGAAGAACGCATGCAAAAAGCCATGGCCAAACTCCGCGCCGCCATGTCCACACGCGACGTCGATCCCGAGATCCAAACCAAAATCGTCAACGCCATCCAATCCTTCGCCCTCTACGGCTTCCCCGAATCCCACGCCATCTCCTTCGGCCTCATCGCTTACGCCTCCACCTGGCTCAAAGCCCATCGCCCCGTCGAATTCTATGTCGGCCTCCTCAATCACCAACCCATGGGCTTCTACGGCCCCGATACCCTCCTCAAAGACGCCAAACGACACGGCATCCGCATCCGCCCCGTCTCCGTCGTCTCCTCCGAATTCGGCGCCTCCGTGGAAAATGACACCACCCTCCGCCTCGGCCTCAACCAAATCAAAAGCCTTCCCGAAGCCACCGCCGAACGCCTCCTCCTCCAACGCGCCTGCCACCCCTTCACCAACCACCACGACTTCCTCAAACGCGTCCGCCCCAATAAAAAAGAACGCCGCCTCCTCGCTCAATCCGGTGCCCTCAACGATCTCCCCGATATCAACCACCGCCGCGACGCCCTCTGGCAAACCGAACACCTCCCCGATCCCGACGACCTCTTCTCAACCATTCCTAATTCTCAATTCCCCATTCCTAATTCCGAAGCCCCGCTTCGGCCCATGTCCCCCCTCGAACGCCTCCACGCCGACTACTCCACCCTCGCCCTCACCACCGGCCCTCACCCCATGGCCCACTGGCGCGCCCACCAAAAAGAACTAACAACCAACAACCAACAACCAATAACGGCCCCCTATCGTGCCATTGACCTTCACGAAGTCTCTAACAACGCCACCATCACGATAGGGGGCCAAGTCATCTGCCGCCAACGCCCCGGCACCGCCAAAGGACACATGTTCATCTCCCTCGAAGACGAAACCGGCATCGCCAACGCTTTCGTCCCCGCCCCCACCTTCGAAAAATACCGCCTCACCATCACCCAGGAACCCTTCCTCCTCATCCGCGGCCGCCTCCAACACATCGACCACGCCCTCACCCTCTACACCCACCACATCCAAGCCCTCCCCTTCCAAACCCCCCTCCCCACCCAATCCCACGATTTCCACTAACCTCGATAAATCTCCAACGGTAGGGCGTGGCCTCCGGACGCGCCTGCCTTTAAACCCACCCAGAAAATGCCATCTCCCACTAACTTCTCACCCACAACCCCACGCCGAACCCCTCTCTCTCACATACCCCCGCCTTGGGTAAATGCCCACGAAACCCCCATCTTCTTCATCACCATCAGCGTCAGCACCCCCAATCGATCTAAAAACATCCTATGCGCCAACGGACGCCCTCAAATCCTCACCGATGCCACCGCCCACTATCACAAAATTTACCGCTGGTATGCCCACCTCTTCCTCGTCATGCCGGACCACATTCACGGACTCTTCTCCTTTCCACCAGATAGGGCGTCCATGTCCCAAA
>JBCCZX010000168.1:0-6732 GCA_039186735.1 Verrucomicrobiota bacterium
CATCAAAGTCGTCTTCCCCGCCCCGCTCGGCCCACACAAAAACACCTTCTCTCCTTTCTCCACCTCCAGATCCACCCCCCGCAAAACCTCAAGCTGCTTCTTTCCCAGCGTATAACTCCGGTGCAACTCGTGCGCCTCGATCACCTTCATGACTCCACCAACGCTCTAAGCCAACTCCTCACCCTGCCAAACCCCGAACGAACGGAACTTCTCATAGCGCTCCTCCCGCAAAGCATCCCCCGCCATCCCACTCAACAAATTCAAGTGCTTCGTCAACGCCTCCCGCAACGAACTCGCCGCCGCCTCCACATCATGATGGGCGCCTCCCTCGGGCTCCTTCACCACCTCATCAATCAAACCCAACTCCAGCAAATCAGGCGCACTCAACTTCATCGCCTCCGCCGCCTCCGGCGCATGATCACGATGCTTCCACAAAATCGCCGCACAACCCTCCGGACTAATCACCGAATAATACGAGTTCTCCATCATCAACACCCGGTTCGCAATCCCGATTCCCAACGCTCCCCCCGATCCCCCCTCACCCAAGACCACCGCCACCACCGGCACACTCAGCGCCATCATATCACGCAAGTTCCGCGCAATCGCCTCCGCAATATTCCGCTCCTCTGCACCAATCCCGGGGAACGCACCCGGGGTATCAATCAGCGCCACCACCGGCAACCCAAACCGCTCACCCATCTCCATCAAACGGAGGGCCTTCCGATAACCCTCAGGATGCGCACTCCCAAAGTTCCGCTCCAAATTCTCCTTCGTATCCCGACCCTTCTGATGACCAATCACCACACAACGATGCTCCCCCAACCTCGCCAACCCACCCGGCATCGCCCGGTCATCACCCACCACCCGGTCCCCATGCAACTCACAAAATTCGTCAAAAGTGTGAGCCAAATAATCTAACAAAAAAGGTCTCTGCGTATGCCGTGCGATTTGCACACGCTGCCACGGTGTCAGCTCAGCGTAAATTCGCTTCCTTGTCTCAACCAGCCTCTCGCGCAGCGCATCAATCTCCTCACTCAAATCCACCTCCTGCTCGACAGCCTGCTTCTCCAGACCCGCCAACTTCTCTTCCAGCTCGGCAATCGGCTTCTCAAACTCCAACGGCTTTTCCATCATCCACTCTTTCGATTCGTCAATACCTCCACTTCATTGCCAACTCGCAACAACAAAGCCAATTCTTCCATATCCGGACGCTCAAGAAAAAACCCCTCAACGGAAGGCAATTCATTGCCATCCTCAGGCATCCCGCGGATTTGCCAACCCTCTTCAGTCAACCAGATCACCTTTTCCGCCCCCCGGTAAGACTCGTTCGTCGTCGAAACCGCCCGCCGCCCATCCCACCCGCTTTTGTCCCGCACTCTCCGCAAAACCAAATCCTTCCGCGGATCCGGAATCCGATAACGAATCACATGATACTCCTTCACAAACTCATCCCTCCGAGGCTCCTCCGATACAGTCCGACGCAAAATCAAAGCCCTCCTCTTCAAATCAATCCGCACATTGAAATTCAAAGGCAACATCTCCAACTCATCCCCCGGATGAATCCGCAGGCGGTTCAACCCGTTAATCGCCATCAAACAATCCAGCGTCGTCTCATACTTCTTCGCCAACGCCAATGGCGCATCCCCACTCTCAACCACATGAAACTTCCGCCACTTCTTCTCCGGATCCGCAAACAACTCATCCAAATGAATCTCACCCAAAATTCGCCGCGACTCCCGTGCCGCTCCAGAACCCGGACTAAAATTCACAATAAACTGCAACTTCTCCTTCGCCTCCTCCAACCGACCCGTCATCAACAACTCCACCGCCTTCTGAAACGCCCGGTCGCCCGGCTCCACATCCGGCAACTCCGCCTCCTCCAACACCTCCAACATCCGTTGACTCTCCAACTCCGGCACCGCCACCTCATCCTTAATCTTCATCACATACCACGCCACCCCCCCCATAACCGCCAAGACCATCAACGCCGCGACTCCCTTGATGAAATTTGCGATCGTCATACTGCCCGCAACTAAAGCAAACCTTTGCGCTTAAAGTCAAAGATGTTGATACCTTGCGACTTTCCGATCATCTCCATCGCAAACCGAAGAAGGCAAATCTCCCAAGCATCATCGACCCCCTCCAAAACAGCCTGCATCGGGCGCCCCTCCCGCTTCGCCTCCTCCACCACACGCCCCCGCACCTCCTCCATCGGCTCATGCACAACTTCCTCCGTCACCGCCCCCCGCTTGAAACGAAATCCATACTGCAAAAACTTCGGCAAATCTCCCTTTGACTCCATCCAATCAAACAACCGCTTGGCCTCATCCGAAAAACCCTCAGTCGCAATCTCTTGAAATCCCTCCGGCGTAATAATCTGCGGCTTCGCAGCCTCAAACTCACCCGACCTCAAACGCACCTGCCCCACCGAATCCATCAACTCACTCAACAACAAAAACTCAAATCTCGTCGACCCAAAGGTATCGATTCGCCGATCCGGCTCATAAAGAACCTGCGTCGTTTCCAGCGCATACTGCACCGAATCTGGAGAATGCTCGCTCAGGCCAAGAACTCTCGCTGCTCCCTCTCCAAAATCAACAGAAAGGGCGAGTCCACTCGAACTCACCCCTCAAAATCTGTTTGCCACCCAGCGGAATCAACCCTGCGCCTTCTCGACGTAAGCCACAATCTCGCCCAGCGAACCAAGCTTCTCGGCTTCCTCATCCGGCACCTCCAAGCCGAACTCTTCCTCAATCGCCATCACCAGCTCCACCGCATCGAGCGAGTCCGCGCCCAAGTCCTCCAAAAGCTTCGCCTCCGAAGTCACCTGATCCTCATTCACGCCCAGTTGCTCGACGATGATATCCTTAATCCGCTGCTCGTTCGTTTTATCCGACATAGGGTAATTCGTTAAGTTGTCGGAGGGAGAATGACGCCACCCCCGATTTCTTGGCAATCGCGAAAATCACTCCTCGCTGTCATCGTTTCCACTCTCCTCCTCCGCCTCATCTTCCTCATCCTGAGCCAATTCGATGACTTCACCCCGAAAGTTCTCCATAATCCGGTCAAACAATTTCTGTGCGGGCTCCCCCTCTTCCTTCTTAAACTGTCCATACACCATCCCATCCACCTTCGCCTTCTTCTCACGACCCGAATCCTCGTAAGTAATATACGCCAACCCCTTCGTATCCCACTTCCGCTTATCGATCACCTTCATCGCCGAAAACGGAATCATCTTCCCACCCGCTGGTGCAAATCCCTCACGATCCACCACCATCTTCCGACTCATCACCCGCAATAAAATAACGAGCGCTCCCAGAAACAACACCGAACACAAAATCCCGATGTAAAGCTGCTCCTTGATCGTGCTTTCGTTCTTCAACTTATCCTTCACCTCCTCCTTCCACTTTCTCCCCCCGCTGTTGGAGAACTCCTTCCACGCCGCCGGAATCGCCATCGTCGACTCCTTCTCATAAGCCGCCCGGTATCTCTCGTAATTCCTCAACGCCTCCGGCCACCTCGTCTCCAAATCTGTTCCTTCCGGCACCACCTTCACCGGCTCCTCGATCTTATCCTCCGAAGTCGCAACCGGGATAAAAATCCGCTGCTCCGCCGCAAAAGCCTCCCACTCCGCACTCGTCCCTCCCCTCTCCAAATGCCCCTGGAAGGCGGACTCCGCCTTCTCAAAAGCCAAATAATAAAACCGCTGCACATTCTTCTCCGGATAACCAAACTTCCAATCCTTGAAGAAAAAAAAGGCTCCCACTGCGAACATGACCATCATGGCCACGGCGCGCCAAAGAAACCACTTGGTCGGCTTACAGACGATTGAATCGGGTGCACTCATCTTGACAATCGGCCCCAGAGACAACACCAGTCCTCACCAGCAACGCAAGCCCGATACCTGAAATCCGCACCCGTGTCCTTCGTCGAGACATTCAATTCCCTGCCAGAACGCCGCTCTCCCCTCCTCCGGCGCTTCGAAAACCTCCTCACACCCAAAACCGACCCCCAGCTCGAATCCCTCGTCCAACAATCCGTCCGCACCACTCGCCGCCACTTCGGCAAAACCATCCGCCTCTTTGCCCCCCTCTACGTCTCCAACGAATGCGTCAATAATTGCTCCTACTGCGGTTTTTCCCGCGACAACACCGACATCCTTCGCACCACCCTCACCCCCGACCAAGTCATGGCCGAGGCCAAACACCTCCACGCCCAAGGCTTTCGCAACCTCCTCCTCGTCGCCGGCGAACACCCCAAATTCGTCTCCGAAGGCTACCTCCAACAAATCATCCGCGACCTCACCCCTCTCTTCCCCACCATCGGACTCGAAGTCGGCCCCATGGAAGACCACCAATACCGCGAACTCGTCCAAGCAGGCGCCGAAGGCCTCGTCGTCTACCAAGAAACCTACCACCGCGACACCTACACCCAACTCCACACCGCCGGCCCCAAGAAAAAATTCAACTGGCGCCTCGAATGCCCCGAACGCGCCTACACCGGCGGCTTCCGTCGCATCGGCATCGGTGCCCTCTTCGGCCTCGCCGACTGGCGACACGAAGCCCTCTCCCTCGCCGCCCACCTCGAATACCTCTCCAAACACTGCTGGAAGGCCTCTCTCACCGTCGCCTTCCCCCGCATGCGACCCTACGCCGGAAACTACCAATATTCACCGGACCCCGACCGCTACCTCTCAGACCGCCAACTCGTTCAACTCATCGCCGCCACCCGCATCTGCTTTCCTACGGTCGGCATCGTAGTCTCCACCCGCGAACCTGCCGACCTCCGCAACAACCTTCTCCCCCTCGGCCCCACCCACATGTCCGCCGGCAGCGCCACCGACCCCGGCGGCTACACCGGCGCCGGCACCGACGACCTCCACCACACCCAAAAAGGCCGCCGCGTCGAAATCGAAGCCACCGAAACCCGCAAACGCGCCACCGAACAATTCACCATCGACGACCAACGCACCCCCTCCGACTTCGCCCAACAAATTCTCCAATCCGGCCTCGAACCCGTCTACAAAGACTGGGACGCATCCATCCTCGAAGGAGCGCGGAGCACCAGCTCCGCAACCACCAAACCGGGCCCCCGCCTCCAGTCCTCCCCCGAATAAGTCCCAAAAACATCCATCCCGTCAGCCCAAAAACACCATGACCATCACCCTCAACGGCCAGCCCCACCCCACCGAAGCCTCCACCATCGGCCAACTTCTCACCGAACTCGGCCTCAACGAAAAACCTGTCGTCATCGAGCACAACCAAACCGCCCTCCTCAAACACGAACACCCCACCACACCCCTCTCCGACAGCGACCAACTCGAAATCATCACCCTCGCTGCAGGCGGTTAGCCTCACTGCAACCCCTCCAACAAATACAACGTCAACGGCACTGCGCACCCCACACAAGCCAGCATCAACACAATCAAAATCCTCCGCCGCCACTCCCCGCTCTCTCCACTTCCTCGCAAACCTGCCAGCCAAAAATTCGCTGCCGCTCCCAAAATCACCGTCACCACATTCGTCCCGAACAACAACGCTGCCCCCGTCGCAATATCAAACTCCCCCATTCCTGCCGAAATCCCCACCGTCGCAATCGGCGGAACCAATGCCGCCGCAATGGCCACTCCCGCCAGCGCCCCGCTCAACTTCGGTCTAGCTAAACAATACGAAGCAGCCACTCCCGAGACAAATGCAATCCCCAAATCCAGCAGCGTCGGTTTCCCCCTCGCTAACAACTCACTCGTCATCCCAAAGCCAGTCCAGCGAGCCAACAAACCCGACAAAAACCCAATCAACACCGCCGCCAGAAAACCCATCACCACTGCCTTGATACTTCGCCCCCACAACGGCCAATTTCCCTGCACCAAAGCCAGCCCACTCCCAATCAACGGCATCATCAACGGCGCCACCAACATCGCCCCGATCACCACCGCCACGCTATTCGCCAGCAAACCCAGCGAAGCAATCATCGTCGCCATCGCCATCAAAGCCGCGAAATCAAAATTCCACCGCGCTTTCCCCTCAATCTCCTCCATCAACGCAATTCGATCCTCTCTCTTCAGCTGCGGCACCGTCAGCGCAATCCGTGAAGCCAGCCACTCCCGAACCTGCCGACTCGCCGGCTTCGCCGATCGCAAAACTGCTACCGCCAACCCGGCCTCCGCCTCCACAAACCGACTCGGCACGATCCCAAACAACTTCCGCCGCACCCGCCCCTCACCTCCCGCACCCACAATCACCAAACCATAATTCCCCTCCTCCACTTCCTCCCGAATCCCCTCCCGCACATGCCCGCTCAACACCACCTTCCGCCGCACCGCCTCCAATTCAATCCCCGCTCGCTCAATCGCTTTCTTCAAAAAATTATCCCCCACCGCATGCGACACCTCATCCGCATTCACCGTCACGAAAAACGCCGTCACCCGCCCCGGAGCATAACCATGCGCCAACTTCAACGCCTGCCGCGAATGCCGCCCTCCCGAACACGGCACCAACACCTCCTTGCTCGCTGGCATCCCTTCTCCCACCCGCATCACCATCACCTGACACCTCGCCGCATCAAACAAATCCTTCGCCAACAAGACATCCGCATCCTCCCGGTTCCCTGACTGATGCTTCCCCACGACCAAGAGCTCCACCTCATTCTTCTCCAAATACTCCAAAATCACCCTCAAACGATCCTCCGTCCGACCTCAACCGCTCGATTGTCGGACAGGGAATTGTGGCCGGG
>JBCCZX010000169.1:0-6729 GCA_039186735.1 Verrucomicrobiota bacterium
CCCCCCCAATCTGATCAATCAGCCCCCACGCATCATCACGACCCACTCCCGCTGGCGGACTCTTCCTCACCAACTCAATCAACTTCTCCCCCGTCTCAAACCTCTCCTGCAACAACCGAATCTCCGTCCGGATTCGATCCGCAAACTGGCAAAACCACGAATTCGGCTGCCACTCACACAAAAACCCCGGCACATCCACGCCATCCAAATCTGATAAACGACCAAACAACTCTCCAAAACTCGGCCAACCCAAATGCTCCCGCAACCCCTCTCCTGCCGTCTCAAGACGTTCCAAATCCTCCGCCAACGAACGCTCAAACTCCGCCAACTCCCGCTCCTTCTCACGCAATCCTTCCAAACCAAAACGTTCCCGCAAAAACTCCCACTCCCCATTGTCGACCGAATACGACAACGCCCGTCTCAACACCCCCACCACCTCCGGTATCCCGGACAAACCCCGCAAACGGTCCACCGAATCCGCCAACTCCACCGTCCAACCCTCCACATCCACCATCCCCGGCATCCCATCCACCCGATACCGCTGCCCCTCATAAACAAACTCCCCCATGTGACACGCCGCACACGACACCCCCGTCAACGAAACATCAAAACCTAGGAAACTGTCCTCCCTCAACGAAAACCCGCTCGGAATCTCTGGCCGCGCCCCCCCACCCATCAAAAATCCATAATCCCCCAACCGCGCCAACATCGACGTCCCTTCCTCATTCTGCAACGCAAACAACAACGCCACCGGCGCAATCTCATTATTCGCAGAAATGCGACGAAACTCCTCCGTAAAATCCAAACCACCCCCCCGATCAAACCCCGTCTCTAACTCCACAAACTCCTCCCCCTGCAAAAACACCCCCATTAAAAATGAAATCAACCCCACACCTACCCCAGTAAATCGTCTCGCCCATCCTAACACTCCGCTGATTTTCAGGAGCTTGCTACCGATTCCGATAACACCTCGATCGTTCATGTCTCTAACATCCCAATCAAAGCAACAGCCGCGAGCCCCCGAAAGCTCCTTCGTGGAATTAGGGAAACTCCCTACATAGCAAATAACCTAACTCTCAAAAGGGTCTAAAAAACAACACTCGCAGCGACACCCGCACAAAATCACATCCAAAAATAGGGAAATCCCCCATCGCGAAATCCGAGCCAATCAGTTCATTCTACCACCGAACAATTCGCGAACCGTGCAAAATTCAAAACAAACTGCCTGCAACCAAGACTCCTCTTGTTCTTCAGCAGTCTGTGAGGATCGAAGAGTCTGTCCTGTTTCCAGTGAAACATCTTCAAACTCAACAAATTCCCAAACGCTCGCCGAACTGATCGAACAAGACCACCCCATCCACATCCTCTTCGACTACTACCAATCTCTCTTCAAAAACTGACTTTCCCCCATTTGCCAATAGAACTGAGGGCCTTCTCGCAAGAGGAGGCCCTCTTTTTTTGACAACACTCCTCCGCCTCCGCTTGAATCATCAGTCACCAGCGAACCATGAAAGCTCCCCTCCTCTCTCTTCTCGCCGCCATACCCCTCACCACCTGCAGCCCTCCCGCAGACTCACCATCACCCCCATCTGCCTTCCGCTCCAACCACGCCACCCCCCCCGGCGTCAACACCACCCTCATGATCCCGCCTGGCCAATACGGCCGCAATCAAATGCGCTCCATGCGCCCCCGCTACATCACCGTTCACACCACCCAAAACTACTC
Organism: Verrucomicrobiota bacterium; assembly: GCA_039186735.1. Taxonomy (GTDB): domain Bacteria; phylum Verrucomicrobiota; class Verrucomicrobiia; order Verrucomicrobiales; family Akkermansiaceae; genus Roseibacillus. The sequence goes on from JBCCZX010000169.1 coordinate 1,726, forward strand.
CTCCGGCGCCGGTGCCCGCACCCACGCCTCCATCCTTCGCCGGGGCGGCCTCAAATCAAAAAACAACTCCCTCGGCTACCTCACCTGGCACTTCTCCGTCGACGACTCCAGCACCTACCAATCCCTCCCCACTAATGAACAAGGTCAACACGCCGACTACGAAGGACCTGGTAACAAATACTCCATCGGCATCGAAATGTGCGAAAACCGCAACAGCTCCTTCACCGCCACCAAATCCCGCACCGCCCGCCTGATCGCTAACCTCATGAAACAACACAACATCCCCCTCTCCCGCGTCGTCGGCCACTGCCACTGGGAACGCATCCGCTACTCCGACGGCAAAAACCTCGGCTTCAAAAACTGCCCCAAACCTCTCCTCAACAACGGACAATACGGCCCCAAATGGCAAGCCTTCCTTCGCCAAATTCAATCCCACCTCTAATCACCCTCACACCCCGGAACCACAGCCTAACTCAAACTCTCCCCTCTCGAAAGCGACCCAAAAACCCGGCTCGCAATCACTCCTCCCAAGGCCGCCATCGGCAAATACGCCAATCCCAAATCCACCACCTTGAACCACCCCGGCGACGGGAACGCCATCACCATCGAAATTCCCCCAATCAAAAACAAAACCCCAACCGCCAACGCGTAAACCATCCGGCTCTTCTCCGCAATCCGCCACGCCAAAAACCCTCCCACAAGCGACCCCAAAGCATGCGCCACCAACGGAAAAATAAAATGCTCACCTCTCAACAAGTGCGCTGTCTCCTTCATCCCCTCCTCACTGGACACATCCATCCCCTCCGGCAACGGCACCACCTGATGACCGCTCACCACCAAAATCAAATTCACCACCGCTCCCGCTACATACCCCCCCACAATCGCCAAAGCACCATTCAACAACCCTTTCATTCCCGCTCCACGCTAATCCCCTCCCAAATCCTGTCGAGCTCCGAACCTCTCCCGGGAATAAACACCACCCTTCACCGTCCAACCCATGTCTAAACGATAGAAAGTATGAAAACTGCAACTGAAATCACCAAACTCAACACCTCCAACTTCAACGAGGTCATTGAGAACTCAACTGGTCCCGTCCTCGTCGACTTCTGGGCCGAATGGTGCGGACCCTGCAAACAAATGAACCCCGTTCTCGAGCAACTGGCCGAAGAAGTCCAAGCCTCCGCCACCATCGCCAAAGTGAACGTCGACGAAAGTCCCGACCTCGCGCGCCGCTTCGGCATCCAGTCCATCCCCACTTTCGCCATCTTCAAAAATGGCGAACTCGCAGAACAATTCAGCGGAGTCACCACCAAACAGAAGCTCAAGGATCATTTGCATTAAGTGTTCATCCCCCAAAATCGTTGAGCCTTCACAACTCAACCTCACCAAAAACACACAGGGCGGCCCCACGGCCGCCCTTGATTGATCAGAATGATGAAAAATCAGTGTGCGTTTTCACCCTTTCCAAAAGAATTCGAAGCCTCATTCTAACAATTCCACCACGTAGGAGGCTGTTCCTGATCTTCTTCTGGACCGACACCGTTTCTACCCTAGTTTCGAAACGTTGAGCAAAAGCCTAACACTATGAAAAAAATCACACTCAGCATCTTGAGCGCCCTCGCGCTCACCACGGCATCAAGTCACGCGACTCTCTACATCTTGTCGGGGTCTCTTGACCCGCAGCAGGCCTTCACCAATGGCGGCTTCGGAGGAGGCTCTGGCAGCGGCACAGGCTCCATCTCTGGAAGCTATGACGACGTCACCAACCTCTTGAACTACGAAATCGAATTCTCGAACCTCATCGGCACAGTCACTGTGATGCACTTCCACAATGCACCCGCCGGCAGCAGCGGCGGAGTCGCCTTGGGCATCCCGGACGAAGTCAGCCCCAGCGTGGGCTCGAACGTATTACTCGATGCAACACAGGAAAACCAGCTGCTCGCAGGCACCTGGTATGTCAATATCCACACTTCGGTCTTTGGTGGGGGTGAAATCCGTGGTCAAGTCACCGCCTCACAGGTTCCCGAACCATCGAGCGCGATACTCTCTCTCAGCGCTCTCTCAGTTCTCCTTCTGCGCCGACGTCGCTAGACTGCGAAACAACAAACGTTTCCATCAAGAGGCTCGGCTTACCCCGAGCCTTTTTTACTTCCACTTCAAATCCCCCGGCCCCTATCGCCCCACCTCAAACCAAATCAACACCATCAAAAAATCCTAACCCCGCACCGTCAACAAACCCCTCTCAATAACCAAATCCTTCACCATCAAACTCACTCAATCGCCAACCCGACCCAGACTGCAAAGTCCGCCACCATCGCCAAAGTGAACGTCGACGAAAGTCCCGACCTCGCCCGCCGCTTCGGCATCCAGTCCATCCCCACTTTCGCCATCTTCAAAAATGGCGAACTCGTAGAACAATTCAGCGGAGTCACCACCAAACAAAAACTGCAAGACCACCTCAACTAACCAGTCTCCAGTCCAATAAACAACAACTCAAAATCTCCCCAAATCACCCAAGAGGCTGCCATCAGGTCGCCTCTTTCAATTCATTCCCCCCAAAAAAACTTCATCCCTCAACCCGATTGACCACACCTGCGTCCCAAGGAAACATGAACCGTGCCCAACGCCCGGCTACAGCTACACTCCCCAATCTCCAAAAATAGCCTGCACACCCTCGCGCTCACCGCCCTCGCACTCGTAGCCTTCGCAGGAAACTCCATTCTCTGTCGCCTCGCCCTCGGCCACAACACCATCGACCCAGCCTCCTTCTCCACCATTCGCGTCGTCTCAGGTGCCGTCACCCTCACAATCATCGCCTGCTTCTCTGGATCGAAAACCGCCTGCAAAGAAGGCTCCTGGACATCCGCCCTCGCCCTCTTTCTCTACGCCATCCCCTTCTCCTTCGCCTACACCACTCTCGCAACCGGCACCGGTGCCCTCATCCTCTTTGGCTCCGTCCAAGCCACCATGATCACGTCCGCTCTCATCTCAGGCACCCGACCCCACCCCTGGCAATGGTCGGGTCTCGGAATCGCCATCACCGGACTCATCTACCTCATGCTCCCGGGTCTAACAGCCCCACCACTCGGCGCCGCAGCTCTCATGGCACTCGCAGGCCTATCATGGGGCATCTACACCCTTCAGGGCCGTGGCACAAAAAACCCCCTCGCACAAACTGCAGGAAACTTCCTGCGAACCCTCCCCATGACCCTCATCGCTTCCATTCTCGCTTGGCCAATCATTCACCTTTCCCCCCAAGGCATCATCCTCGCAATCACTTCTGGCGCCCTCGCCTCTGGTTGCGGATACGCCATCTGGTACTCAGCCCTCAAAAACCTAACCACCATTCGCGCAGCCGTCGCTCAATTACTAGTCCCCATCCTCGCCGCAGTCGGAGGCCTCCTCTTCCTCGAAGAAACCCTCACCATCCGCCTCCTCATCTCGACTGGAATCATCTTGGGAGGCGTCTTCCTCGCCTCGCTGGCCAGCGAACGTGCAAAATAAACTCAACAAACAAAATCAAACGCCCGGCCCTCCCCGGGCCCGCCGCCTCCCTCTCACCCAATCCGATCCCAAATCCCCCAAAAAAACCAACCCCGCTCCTAGTAGCACCCACAACAACATCTCATCATAAAACAACCGCACCCGCGCCTCCGAAATCAAAAACCCCAGCGACCCCACCCCCAGCATCCCCAACACCGTCGCCTCCCGAATACTTGTCTCCCACCGGTATAATAAAAACAACACCAACCGATTAAAACCCGTCGGCAACATCCCACCCAAAAACGCCGCCACCCGACTCCCCCCCTCCGCCAACATCACCCGCTCGCCCCCCTCCTCCAGATTGTCCATCACCTCCGCCCCCAAACGCACCAGAATACCCCCGTTATGAATCGCCAGCGCAAACATCAAAGCCCACACCGTCGGTCCGAACACCTGCAGCAACACAAACGCCAAGATAAACTCCGGCATCGACCGGCCCACCATCGCCAACCCCCGCACCAGACTCGCCCCCACTCCTCGCCAAAGTCCTCCCCCCATCCGCACCCCTCTCGGCTCCCCAGTCGCTAAACTCCTTGCCCCCAAAAATACCCCCACCAACGCCACCACTCCCGCCAACAAAATCGCCGCCGTCCCCAAATGCAAGGTCCGCCACACTGCATCCAACCCCTCCCAAAACAACAACCCCTCCAGCCACCTCCAAACCTCTCCCCAATGCCCCGACTCCTGCACCGGATACGGCACCAACTCCCCAAAAAATCGCTCCAAATTCTCCCTCCTCTTCACCCACGAAACTCCCGACCCCCAATCCCGCTCACCCAGCCAACTCGCCACCACCCCACCCACCAACAAGACCCCCGTCCCCCGCAACAGTCGCGACCTCCCCCGCTTCCGCCAAAGCTCCTCCACCCCCTCACCCATCCTCACCTCTCCCCGCATTTCCGCCCCCCTCGCAAAGACCCGCCGCACCCCACCCCCCCACCCCTCGAACACCACCGACACCAACAACTACCCATAAAGATCCGTCCAAATCTCCCGATAATGCCCATCTTCAAAAGCCGTCGAAATCTCATAACCCAAAGTCGGAATCCCCACAAAACCCAACACCGCTGAAGACCGCACCGCACACTCCAAACGGTACAACCCGTAGGTCACCAAATCCGGAAACGCCCGCGTCACCACCCCACCCAGAAAACTCGCCAAACCACTCCCCCCCGACGCCCGCATCACCTCCGCCGCCGAGTCTTCCGCCTCATCCAACAACTCCGAAAACACCTTCGCCAACGTCCCCCCGTACGGCAACGCCAACGCCATCACCGCCGCAATCGGCGACGTTCCAAACGCCGTCAAAAACAACAAGCCCCACATCAACTCATGCACCGACCGCATCGCCGTCGACACCAGCCTCACCCCCGCCCGCAACCCCTCCAACCAACGCGATCCCCCTAGCCACCACCCTCGCGAACCCAACACCCCGCCAATCACCCCCATCACCAAAGCCAG
>JBCCZX010000170.1:0-6715 GCA_039186735.1 Verrucomicrobiota bacterium
CCCTCATCGCCAAAGCCCTCAAGATCGCCCAAGCCGATCCCGAACTGTCGCGCTGGCTCGAAGACGAAATCACTTCCGACCGCCTCATCTCCGAAAACCTCCGCTCCCTCACCTCTCCGTCCCGCTCCAAAGAAGACCTTCTCGCCCAAGTCCACGCTCTCCGCCCTCGCCGTCGCAAATTCCCCGCTCGCACCCTCGCCGCAGCTGCTCTCCTCCTCCTCTCCGCCAGCCTCCTCATCAACTACTACGCCTTCCCCCCTCCCGTCCAGTTTACCCAAACTCAACAACCCACCGTCGAATCCTTCCGCGAACAAATGGCCTACTTTGCCAGCCAACGATTCGTCTTGGACTCCCACTCAAAGGAACTTGAGCAATCACGCGAATGGCTCGCCCAGCGCGACTACCCCACCTTCACCGACATCCCCGGCCCCATCATCAATTTCGAAGGTATGGGCTGCAAAAAAATCGACTGGCACGGCCACAAAGTCAGCCTCATCTGCTTCAAAAACAAAAACAACGAAATCGTCCACCTCTTCACCATCGACAAATCCGCTTTCCAAAACCTCCAAACCACCCAACTCCCCCAAATGCTCGTCCACCACAGCCGCCAAACCGGCGGCTTCACAACCACCGACAAAATCCACCTCTACGTCGCCTCCCAACCCGGCATCAGCATCACCCCGCTCCTCTAACAGGTAGGGTCGTTTCCGCCTGAGGAGCGGCGGCCTTTACTGCCGCCGTCAACAAAACATCGGCGACAATAAAAGTCGCCGCTCCGCCTCTAAAAACGAACACCCCACCTCCTCATCTCCCCCTCTTGGGACATCAACAACTGTCACTCCCCTCAGATCCGCTTCATCAAAGCCATCCCAAACCGGTAGGGTCATTTCGATGAAATGACCGCCCCTGTGACGGACTTCATATCTCTCTCACGGAGCGGCGGCCTTTATTGCCGCCGTCAATTAAACATCGGCGACAGTTAAGGTCACCGCTCCCGCAAGGCTCTACCAACCCCCACCCCCAACGCGCCACTCCTCAACCAACTCCCCCGGACAATCATCCAAAAACCGTGACGGCCGTTGGATCACATCCCCCGTGTAGCTCTTCGGATTGATCTGCGGGTAGGTGAGATACAACTCATCTTTCGCCCGCGTGATGGCGACATAAAATAAGCGCCGCTCCTCCTCCATCATATCTTCATCATCGGCTTCGATGATGCGTCCGTTGGGGAACATCCCGTCCGTCAGCCAAATCACAAACACCACTTTGTATTCCAACCCCTTCGCCTGGTGAATGGACGACAAGGTCACCTGCTCCGGGTCCACCTCTTCCTTCTTCCCCGTTGGCTCCCCGTCCACGGATCCCATCAAGGACAACTGCGCCAAAAACTCCTCGATATCCTCAAACCCCTCCGCGTAGCTCATCAACTGCTCGATGTCGTTTCGACGATGTTCGTAGTTATCAAAATTGTTCTTCAACACCTCATCGTAAGCCCCCTCCAACACCGAATAAATCATCTCCGAAGGCCGCGCAAACTCGCCTCCATGCACCAACTCATCCAGCGTGAAACACAACTGCTCCCAGTGAACCCCTGACTTCTTCGGCACCGGAAACTTGAGCATCTCCTCCGAAAACTTCTCCGGCGGATTCTCTTCACCCGGCCACCCCGTTTTCACCCACGCCTTCCACAACTTCTCCGCACCCACCGCCCCCACGCCTGGCAGCATCAACACCATACGCTTGAAACTGACCTCATCCTTCCGGTTCACCACCAGACGAATAAATGCTGCCACATCCTTGATGTGCGCCTGCTCAAAAAACCGCAGCCCGCTCGTCACCTGGAACGGAATCCCACGGTTGGTCAGCTCCATTTGAATCTCCAGGGACTGGTGATGCGCCCGATACAACACCGCCATCTCCTCCAACTCCACCCCCTCATCCCGCAACTCTAACATCCGCTGCGCTACAAACTGCGCCTGCATCGTTGGATCCTCAATCGGCACCAACGCTGGCGGAGCCGATCCACCCTCCCGCGCCGCCCGCAAGTTCTTCGCAAACTGCTTCTTGTTTGCCCGCAAAGCCTCGTTCGAAAGATCCAGAATCTCCGGCACACTCCGGTAATTCGTCTCAATCTTGAAAACCGCCGCCCCTTCATAACGATCCGGGAAACCCAAAATGTTATCCATGTCCGCCCCCCGCCACGAGTAAATCGACTGCGCGTCATCACCCACCACCATCAAACTCTTGTGCTTCGCCACCAACAAGTCGATCAGCTCGCTCTGCACGTAGTTCGTATCCTGAAACTCATCCACCAGGACATAGCGAAACCGTTTCTGATAAAGTTCCCGCAATTCCTCGTTCTTCTGCAGCAACTCCAGCGTCAAAATCAACAGGTCATCGAAGTCCATGGAGTTCACTTCGACCTTCTTCTTCTGATACGCCGCCTCCACCTGTGAAATCTCCTCCGCCCACTCCTCAAAATACGGATACCGATACTCGATGATTTCCTCCAGCGTCTCCCCCGTGTTTCGCATCAATGAAAACATCGTTCCCAAGACATCCGACTTCGGGAATCGCCGCATCTTGGTATCGATGTCCAAGCCACCGACCACCCCGTTCATCAACGACTTCTGGTCATCCCGATCCAAAATCGAAAACGACCGCGTAAAACCCAGCTCATCCGCATGCCTCCGCAAGATTCGGTTCCCAATCGAGTGAAAGGTCCCGCCCCACAAAGTCGATAAATCCTGCGGCACCAGTTCCCGCACCCGCTCCAACATCTCCTTCGCCGCCTTGTTCGTGAAGGTCAGCAAAAGGATGTCCTTCGGGTTCACTCCCTGGTCTAACAGAAACGCCACCCGATAGGTCAGCGTCCGCGTCTTCCCCGACCCCGCCCCCGCAATGACCAAAGCCGCGCCCGGCTTCGAGGTCACCGCAGCATACTGCTCCTCATTGAGCGCAGACTTGTAGTCGATTCCCGAAGTCCCCGTCCGCTCCCGCTTCTCCAGCTGATACTCCCGCGCCACTTTTTCAACTACGCCTGATCGGCCTCCTCGATGCTCGCTCCCTCATCCACCCGCTTTGCAAAGTTCTGAAACTTCGCCAACTCATCCTTCACCACCGGAAGCAAGAAGTAGAGACCAATCAAGTTTGGAAACACCATCGCAAAATACATCGCATCCGACAGCAGCAAGACATTGCTCAACGACGCTCCCGCCCCAATCACGACACACAGGCAGAAGAAAATCTTATAACCCAAAATCGCTCCCGAACTTCCTCCCGTGAGATAACTCACCGCCTGCTCTCCATAAAACGACCATGAGATCATCGTCGAGAAGGCAAACAGCACCACCGCAATCGTCAGCACATACGGAAACCATGGGAGCACCGCACCAAACGAACGCGAGGTCAGCCAAATCCCTCCTCCCCAACCCGTCCGATCGACCACTGCGGCAGCGGGCAAAAAGCCTTCCTTTCCAGCCTCAGGCACCGTCACCTTCACCCAGTCTGCATCCTGTTCAGCTTCCACAACTTTCACCACTTCATCTTTCTTCAACTCCATCACCACCGCACTCGCTTCCAAGCTCTCGACCCGCAAAGCGACATCCTCCCCCACACTCGCATCCGCCTTCCATGTCCCCGTCGTCACCACCACCAACGCCGTCATCAAACACACCACCACCGTATCAATAAAAGGCTCCAACAACGCCACCACCCCCTCACTCGCAGGCTTCCGCGTCTTCACCGGCGCATGCGCAATTGCCGCCGAACCCAAGCCCGCCTCATTCGAGAACACCCCACGCTTAATCCCCTGAATCAATCCCCCAATGAAACCACCCGCAGCCGCCTCTCCCGAAAAAGCCTCCGTCACAATCGTCCCCAACGCCGCCGGAATCCCACTAAAGTTCGCCAACAAGACCACCAAACACGCTGCCACATAGATGATCGTCATGAACGGCACCAGATACGAAGTCACCTTCGCAATCGTCACAATCCCTCCAATGATCACCGCCCCCGCCAGCACCGCCACAATCAAACCGAACACCCACGTGTTTTCCGTAAACACCCCGAAGGTCTCGCTCACCTGCTGCGCCGACTGGTTCACCTGAAACATATTCCCCGCCCCAATCGCTCCCCCGATGCAAGCGACCGCAAAAATAATCGCCAACACACGTCCCAAACCTCCAAAGCCTTTCTCTCCAAGCCCCTTCGACAAATACCGCATTCCACCACCGAGGACTTTCCCATCCGCATCAATATCTCGATACTTCACGCCCAACGTACACTCCGTGAACTTCGACGTCATTCCCAGTAGCCCCATGATCACCATCCAGAACACCGCTCCCGGTCCTCCCAAACCAATCGCCACCGCCACCCCCGCAATATTTCCCAATCCCACTGTCGCCGACAACGCCGTCGTCAAGGCCTGAAAGTGCGTAATCTGCCCCGGATCATCCGCCTTCGAATACTTGCCCTTCACTGTCTTCACCGCCAACCCAAAAGCCCGGAAGTTGATAAACTTGAAATACAAGGTCAGAAACAACGCTGTCACCGCCAGCAAAACCAGCACCACCGGCACGCCCCCCAGTGAGAAAAACACAATCCTGTCCGACCATTCCGCAATGGGTGCCAACAAGCCGTCGATTGTCTCGTCCAGCCCCTTCCCTTTTTCCTCTCCCAAGGCAGTCGATGCCGCTGCCAAAAACCCCAATCCAAACCATCGAAAGTTCATTGCTGAAGGTTCAGCAATCCCCACACCACCTCACAAGCCCCAAACCCGCCATTCGAAGACCACTTTTTCGTTTTTCCCCTCTTCGTTTTTCGTTTTTCCTATGAGCAGATGACCGTCACCAAAACAAAATACGCCCTCTGGGCCGCCGACTGGCAGCGCGCCGTCGCCTTCTACCGCGACCTCTTCAACGGCACTGTCACCATGGAATCCGAAGTCTGGTCGGAAGTTCAAATCGCCAACGGCATCATCGGCATTCACGGCGGCGGCGAAGGCAAGCGCACCTGGACCGGCCTCTCCTTTCAAGTCGAAGACCTCCGCTCTGCCATCACCGAACTCAAAGCCCACGGCGGCGACCTCACCCGCGAACCCAACGACACCCCCGAAGATCCTCTCCACCTCGCCATGTGCATCGACCCCGACGGCAACGAATTCATGATGACGCAACCAAGACACCGGTAGCGCCGTTTCGATGAAACGACCGACATCTGTCAGATTTCTTATTCACCCAAACTGACAAACTCTCCCCCCCTTCCCAACCCCTCTTGCTGTTTTCATTTTGCAGTGCGTTGGTTAACCCCCATCCTCATTCTCTTTCTCGCTTCCTGCCAGGAACGAGACCCCTGGGCCAAGGATCCCTCCGTCCCCGCCACCGTCTCCTTCACCGACCACATCCGCCCCCTCCTCGCTCGCAAGCTCCTCACCGAACCCTCCCCCAAACCTGAAATCACCGCCCTCCTCCGCAAGGACCTCCCCCTCCTTCGCACTCTCACCAACTCCAAAAACCCCTCCCAATCCCCTCTCTGGATCACCCTCACCGAAGAACTCCCCGACCCCATTCTCTCTTCCGAACAAGCCCTTCTCTGGCGCTGGATTCGTCAAGGCGCACCCCTCGAACCCCACTGGGCCTACCTCCCCGTCCCCCTTCCAACCACACCCCCTCTCATCGAAGACAACGAGCCCATCTCCCAACTCCAAGCCCTCCAACACATCGCCATCCTCGTCAACCGCGAAGCCACTCCCGAAGAACTCAACAACATCAACACCAACCAGCCCACCCGCTCCGAATTCCTCGACCAACTACTAAACTCCCCCGAGTTTATCCAATTTCTCCCCCGCCAACTCCTCAACTGGTCCCAACTCACCATCCCATCCGACGACCTCGCCTTCACCCCCTACCTCCGTTGGCTCGATAACCAAGTCACCCAACCCGACTTCTCGCTCGCAACTTTCTTCACCGAAGCCCTTGCCGGCGATCTCATCCCCGAAGCAGGACAAGAAGGCCAGCTCGCCACCGCTTGGCTGCGCGCCACCTCCGCCCAAGCCCAACATGCCCTCGCCTCCCACTTAACCCAAACCTTCCTCGCTCTACCTCCCGAAACCCAAGCCCACCCCGACTCTCTTTGGCCCAAAGCCGTCTCCACGCTCAAGAACATATTCCCCGATCTCCCCCCACCCACCAACGGACACGTCGTCCTCCCTCCCCTCATCCGCCTGCAAACCCCCGCCCAGATCAAAGCCATCGAAGAAGCGAACAAACGCGTCTCCGAACTCCGCTCCCGCCTCTCCGAAACAACCCAAACCACCTCTCCCACCTTCTCGGCATGGCTCAAAAAGGAAGCCCGCCTCCTCAACCTCCCTGACACCACCGCCATCTTTTCCTTCGACACCAACCCGCCCGTCAACCAACTCCCCGCCGCCATAGCCAAAGTCATCTCCGCTCCCGAGAGCTTCCAACTCGGTACCTCCGGAACCGCTCTCCCCAGCCCCGCAGCCTTCACTGGCCTCACCCTTTCCTCCTCCCAACCCTTCACCCTCTCCTTTTTCCTCTTCCTCCCCTCAGTGCCCAAGCAACCCAGCCCCATCCTCTCCGCCGGACCCTTTGGCTTCGAACTCAATCTCTCACAAGAAGGCATCGAAATCCTTCTCGCCCGTGGCAGCCATCACAATGCCCTCAACGCCTCCACAACCTCGACCCTCCTTCCC
>JBCCZX010000171.1:0-6672 GCA_039186735.1 Verrucomicrobiota bacterium
ATGCAAGTCGCCCCCACCACCCCCTCCAACTTCCCCTTCAACCGCCTCGCCAACAACATCCCCGTCACCACCGATAAACCTGCCCCCAAATGACTAATCATCGCCGGCATCCCCATCGACGGCCGACCCCGATGAATATTTCCATCCCGACCCCTCATCGGACCCTCCACCGAACCCAAATACGTCCGCGTCACATCCAACAACTCCTCCCCAAACCCCGTCCGCCCCGCCTGATCCCGAATCAACGGCGCAAAGACATCCCTCCCCTGCTTCAGCTGCGTCCCCAACACCCCGCTCAGCGCCTCCTGCCCCCGACCAAGATACACCCCGCCCACAATCTGCCCCGCCTTGTAAAGACTCCGCAACTTGTCCTCCAAGACCCGGGCCGTAATCATCGCCCGCGCCGCTCGACACGCCGCTTCTTTCATCTCCGGCCCCATCGCCATCCCCCCAAGCCTGCCCCCCGAATCTCCACCCCGCAACGCCTTTCCTTGCCTTCAAATCAAACCGGTAGCGCGGACCGCCTCGGTCCGCACCCAACACTCGTCCTTCTCCAAACAGCCAAATCGTTCCCCCATCGCCGGCACCTCGAAAACCTCTCAATCAAGCGGGCAAAAAACACCAAAACCAAGACTCGCAACCGAGACCCGATCACACTAACACACTCCCCACATGACCAAACCCACACTCCTCGTCCTCGCCGCCGGAATGGGCTCCCGCTACGGAGGCCTCAAACAAATGGACCCCATGGGCCCCAACGGCGAAACCATCCTCGACTACTCCGTCTTCGACGCCATTCGCGCCGGGTTCGGTAAAGTCGTCTTCGTCATCCGCGAGGACTTCGCCGAAGCCTTCAAAGAAGGAGTCGGCGCCCGCTTCTCCGAAAAAATCACAATCGACTACGCCTTCCAAAAACTCGACGACCTCCCCGACGGCTTCTCCCTCCCCGCCGACCGCGAAAAACCCTGGGGCACCGCCCACGCCGTCCGCGCCGCTCGCCACGTCATCAACGAACCCTTCGCCGTCATCAACGCCGACGACTTCTACGGCTCCAACGCCTACCAAACCGCCGCCGACTTCCTCACCTCCCTCCCCAACGACTCCACCGACTACGCCATCGTCGGCTACTACCTCAAAAACACCCTCTCCGACCACGGCGGCGTCAATCGTGGCATCTGCACCGCCGACTCCGCAGGCAACCTCACCAACGTCGAAGAAATCATCGACATCAAGCGCCGCGACTCCGGAGACATCGTCGGCAATGGCCTCACTGGCAGCGAACGTGCAGTCAGCGAAGACGACATCGTCTCCATGAACTTCTGGTGCTTCTCCCCCGCCTACTTCAGCCAAACCGAAGAACACTTCACCACCTTCCTTCAAGAACAACTCACCGTCCCCAGATCCGAGTGCTATATCCCCACCGTCGTTGACGACTTCGTTGCCAAAGGCCAAGCCTCCTGCAAAATTCTCCCCACCACCTCTAGCTGGTTCGGAGTCACTTACCCCGACGACAAACCCCGCGTCGTCGAATCCATCCAAGGACTCATCACCAACGGCGAATACCCCGACAAACTCGCCGAATAACCTACGGAGCCGACAGTCGCTCCACCCAAAAAAACCCCTTCCCCACCGCTGGAAACGTCACCTCGGAAGTCAACTCTTCCGCCCACTCCACGTTGCCAAAACGCTTCAACCCCTCCAACTCACTTCCACTCCACAGCTGGTAATACATCCCCCGATCCTGCTCCCACTCGATCGTCACTGTCCCATTCTCCTGCGTGATCCCAATCGGCACCTCCTCACTCAAGACCCGACCATCAAAATACTCCTGCGCCACTGCCCAGGCCTCCACCGCACACTGCGAACCCACAATTCGTCCCGGCCCATCATCCGGAGCCACATGAATGCCCCCATAAAGCCGGGAAATCCCTGCCTGATCCGCCGCATCATAATAAGTCGCCCACTGCAAAGTCACCTCTTCCGACGGCCCATACTCAAACTCCAACTCCCCCTCTGCCACCGTATGCGTTCCCATCCCCCCCGGAAAAAATTCACTGCCCGTCATCAAGGTCAACACCTCCGCCGCCGCCCGACTAAATGCACTGTGCCCCGAGGTGTAACCCGCGAACGCCGGCGTTACAAAAGTATCCCGCTGATACGGCAACCAACTGGACGCCAAGATCCACTCCGTCCCCGAATACTCCGTCTCCGGATCGATCGGCTCTCCACCCCATGCACGTATTGCCGTCTGACCCTGGAAGAAAAACAAATGCTCATGCCGCTCACCCGACTGCACCGATTCCGCTGTGATAATCTCCACCTCCCCCAACTGAATCGGCAACTCATTGCGCTGCCCCAAGTAACGGATGCTACTGATCGGCCGCACATAATCATACTCCCGTTTGCAATTCCACGTTGCCACCGCCGCATCATGCAAGGCCCCGTTCAACACAAAATACATCTTCACATCCCACTCCAACTCCCCAAGCACCACCCCCACCCCACGAAACCTCCTCGCAAAATTCGGATGCTCCGCCACCTCGTTCGCCAACGTATTCCAGTGCCCCGGTGGCGTCTCCGAATCCGGCCCATCCGCCCAAAACTCCGCCACCACCCGCCCGAAATCCCCCCTCTTCATCGGATTCGGCTCATACGCTCTTCCCGTGAACGGATTCGTCGTATGCCCCGCCCCGTCATTCTCCCCCAAAGTGTTGTTCCCAATCGACCCCGGCGAATAATCCAACACCACCCCATCATCCGGATCCAACCACCGACTAAACTCAATCACCTCCAGATTATTCTCGGCGTACTCTATCGACCCATAAAGCGGGGGCGTCCCCGGATCAAAGTAGATCGCTCCACTCGACTCCCGGCTCAACGCAAACGGTCGCACATCTCCCCAATGGGCCCCCACAAAAGTCTGCACCTGATTCGCAATAATCCCATTCTGGGTCACCCGAAAATCAAATGCCAACGGCTGCCAACGATTCGGATCACTCAAAGTCGTTCCAAACCGCGCCACAATCAGCGGCTGATTCACCGGCGCATACGTCGGATCATCATACCCCGTTGACTCTCGCGAATCATCAGTCGACGAATAGGCCAATACCGTCGCCGCCACCCGGTTCCCTACCGCCGCCGGACTCTCTCCCACCACCGAAGTATTCCCAATCGAATACCCCAAACTCGCCATCTCCACATTGAACGCATCAAACGCCGCAGAAGCAGCCGATGCCGGCGTAAACGGATGCCGGTTCGACAAATAGCGATCCACCAGCACCCGGTAGGCCGCATAACTCACCGCCTCCTCGCGCGCCTCTTCCTTCGTCAATCCCGCCGGAACCGTCGCTCCCTCGCGATGCAAATAACCCACCGCCACCTCATCATAAGCTGCCCACGCATCATACATCGCCACCGATACATGAAACAAATTCCGCGCATGCACCGGCGGGTCCGGAAACGCCGAACGAATCGCCGCCAAATTCTGCTCATTCCACTCCCGAGCCACTGAGCCTGCCGAAACAGTCTCCACCACCACCATCATCGGCAACAGCCGTAAAACACTCTTCATAGAACCCCTCAGAAATCTACCAAAGCCCCTCGCCCAGGTCAATTCAACCGCTTCCGACCCCCTCAGACTCAAGGGCCACCAAAAACGAGTTGAGTCCACACCGTCCCCAGCGAAGCTCTCCCCATGCCCAACAATCTCGACCTCGTCCGCACCACCTTCCTCGCTGACTCCCTCGGTCTCGGCCCCCACTGGATCTACAATCAAGAAAAACTCGCCCGCCTCTACCCCGAAGGAACCCTCACCCTCGACAACCCTCACTCCAGCTACCACCCCAAACGCTCCAAAGGCCAATTCACCCACTTCGGCGACCAAATGCTCGTCCTCCTCCGTTCCCTCACTCCCACCCAAGCCTGGTCCTTCCCCATCTTCCAATCCACCTGGCTCAAATCGATGGCCAGCTACGACGGCTACATCGATGGCGCCACCAAAGACTCCCTCGAAAATCTCCCTGCCACCCCCGGTTCCACTTCCAACGACCTCTCCGGTGCCTCCCGCATCTTCCCTCTCTTCCTCCTCAATCTCGAACTCCCCGAACTCATCCGAGCCGCCCGCCAACAAACCGAAATGACCCACGGTGACCCTCTGGTCATTGACACCGCCGAATTCCTCACCCGCACCATTCAACACCTCTCCGATGGAAAAGACCTTGCCGCCGCACTCGAACAATCCGCCGCAGCCAGCTACCCCGCTCTCCCCGCCGTCGACTGGCTCCAAAAAGCCAAAGACGCTGCCTCAAGAAATACCCCCAACGAAACCGCCGCCGAATTCGGCCTCACCTGCCACATCCCCGAAGCCTTCCCCGCCACCATCCAATACCTCTACCGTTGGCTCAACAACGGCGCCGAAAAATCCTCACACGCCCTCCTCCAAATTCTCTCCGAAAACAACCTCGCTGGCGGCGACACCTCCGCCCGCGCCATGCCCCTCGCCGCCATCCTCTCTGCCGCCGGTTGCCCCCTTCCTGCCGAACTCTACTCCCAACTCGACCACGCCTCCGAAATCGACCAACTCCTCTCCCTCCTCACCCCCCAACCAGCCACTCCCCCCTTCGAAAAAATCACCTTCCCCGGCGCCAACGGCGACCATCTCGACGCTCGCCTCGAACTCCCCACTGGCCCCATCCGCGCCACCGCCCTCTTCGCCCACTGCTTCACCTGCGGCAAAGCCTCCCGCGCCGCCACCGCCATCTCCCGTCAACTCGCCGACCAAGGCATCGCCACCCTCCGCTTCGACTTCACCGGCCTCGGCAACTCCGATGGCGACTTCGCCAACACCTCCTTCCTCTCCAACGTCGACGATCTCCTCGCCGCCGCCGACCACCTGCGCCAAACCCATGCCGCCCCCTCCCTCCTCATCGGCCACTCCCTCGGCGGAGCCGCCGTCCTTGCCGCTGCCGGACGTATCCCCGAACTCACCCACGTCGCCACCATCGGCGCCCCCGCTGAACCCGCCCACGTCACCCACCTCTTCGAAGACGGCCTCGACGAAATTCAGGAAAAGGGAAAAGCCACCGTCACCCTCGCTGGCCGCCCCTTCACCATCGGCCAAAAATTCCTCACCGACCTCCAAGACCACAACCAACCTGAACAGATCGCTGCCCTTCGCAAAAACCTCCTCATTCTTCACTCACCTACGGACAACATCGTAGGAATCGAAAACGCAGGCCAGATCTACTCCGCCGCCAAACATCCCAAATCCTTCCTTTCCCTCCCCCAATCCGATCATCTCCTCACCGACCCCACCCAAGCCGACTACGTCGCCAACCTCATCGCCACCTGGTTCACTAGCCGGTAGGGTCATTTTGACAAAATGACCGCAAGCTCACTCCGCCTGCTCACAAACCCTCACCCATCCACCTCCCCAAAACAGCCCAAAATCAAACCCCACCCCGCAAAGAGAAAATCTGCGCAAAAATCCGCGTCAATCTGCGTGCGCACCCACAGCATCCCTCCTCAGAAAAAGCTCTCTTCTCTCCGTTTCCTCCTGCTCAAAAAAACAAAAACCACAGCCACCTGCCAAGCTTCGCGCCTTTGCCTCTTCGCGTGAGGCAAAAAAACACACGACACCTAGCGACAACCCAAACTCCTTTTCTTCCTAGTCTTTCGTTAAAACACGCAAGAAATCGCACCACACCCCAAACTCACCTTCTGTTAAAAAAACCAGCCACACCCGCAGAACTGCAAACTCAAACACCAGCAAACTCAAAAACTCACCCCCACCCTGCAAAGAGAAAATCTGCGCAAAAATCCGCGTCAATCTGCGTGCGCACCCACAGCACCCCTCCTCTGAAAAAGCTCTCTTCTCTCCGTTTCCCCCTGTTCAAAAAAAACAAAAACCACAGCCACCTGCCAAGCTTCGTGCCTTTGCGTCTTCGCGCGAGTCCTCAATCCTAATGCCGAAAGTGCCGGTGCCCCGTAAACACCATCGCCAACCCCGCCTCATCCGCCGCCGCAATCACCTCTTCATCCCGAATCGATCCCCCCGGCTGAATCGCCGCCGTCGCCCCTGCCTCAATCGCCGCATCCAAGCCATCCGCAAACGGAAACATCGCATCCGACGCAATAATACTCCCCTTCAAATCCAACCCCGCCTCCTTCGCCTTCCACACCGCAATCCGCGACGAATCCACCCGGCTCATCTGCCCCGCCCCAATTCCCAAAGTCCGATCCGAACCCGAAAACACGATCGCATTCGACTTCACATGCTTCACCACCCGCCATCCAAACCGCATCGCCAACATCTCTTTCTCCGTCGGCGGACGCTTGGTCACCACCTTCCCCTCCAAATCCTCCAAACCCTTCACTTCGTGATCCCGTCCCATCACCATCAACCCTCCCGGGCAAGACTTCACCACCCGCTCCTTCTTCTCTTCCAAATACCCCTCCACATTCATCTGCATCAGCCGCAGATTCTTCTTCTTCTGCAAAATCGCCCGCGCATCCGCCTCATACTCCGGCGCAATGATCACATCCGTAAAAATCTCCGAAATCACCTTCGCCAACCCCAGGTCAATCGCCCGGTTACAGACAATCACTCCTCCGAACGGAGCCTGCCGATCCGTCTCAAACGCCTTCTGCCACGCCTCCCGCACATCCTCATCC
>JBCCZX010000172.1:0-6416 GCA_039186735.1 Verrucomicrobiota bacterium
AATCCCCCACCTACATCACCTTCTCGCCCGGCAACACCCGCCGTACCTCCCCCAACCCCGACACCCCCCCCACTCCCGAAGCCTAAATCCCAATCATCTCACCAAGGAGCCAACACCGGCACCACCTGCCGCTGATTCCGCCGATAAATCTTAAAATCCGCATCCACCGTCCACACCCGACTCTTCTTCTCCAATTCCGTCATCCGCACCAAACACGCATCCGCAAAATCCATCGGCGTATCCCGATACTTCTCTAACAATCCCAACACCTCCGACCCATTCTCCTCAAAATCAAAACCCACCCTTAAGACTCTTTTCTCAACCATCGACACCAACATCCCAAGCGCCTCTACCGAACCTCCCACAAAATGCCAACACTCAGTCAGCACCGCCTCGCAAGTCACCAACGAACCACTCATCCCGCGAAAGCAACTCACCGCCCAATCATGATGCTCATCCCGACCATTCACCAGAGCCAGAATCGCCCCCGTATCTGCAATCAATCTTTCCGCCACACCTTCTCCTTAAGGTTCTTCACAATGACCTCGTTCTGCAGCTCCTTATTTGTCGAAAGATCAGACGGCCCCTCCATCAACATCCCTGGCTTCTCAAAATGCTCCCGCATCAAATCATAACAACTCACCTCCCCCTCATCACCCTCCAACACCTTTTCAATCCCCTCCTTCACCAACTTCGACATCGACACATTCCGCGCCTTCGCCTTCGCCTGCAAACGCGCCTTCTCCGCATCACTCAACTTAATCGAAAGCGTCGAACTCACGTCCTCAAGGTAGTCCCAATCTGCCAAATTACAACTACCGAATCCAGAATACCGATCACCTCATTTAAAGAACAAAAAACGCCCAAACCAAACACCCTATGCCACCGATCAAATAGCTCAAAATCACGAGCCAGTAAATCCAACCCAGCTCTTTCCTCTCAATAGTCCAATCATCAAAAGAGACACCAAACGAAAACCAAACTTTGCCAGTCTTTAAACCGACAGAGCCCATAAGGAGTAGTCCAATTCCAAAAACTACTAGGAAGACCTTATCCAACACAGCTCGAGCCTATCCAACTCGTTGATTTTGGTCCAATTCCAAAATCTCTTTCCAGTAATTGATGAATAACTCGAAATCCAATTCTGTGACTTCTGTGCCTTTTGTGGCTAAACTCCCCCCACCATGGTCGACCTCGACAACAACGCCACCACCCCCGTCCACCCCGACGTCCTCGAGGCCATGCTCCCTTTCCTCAAGGAACACTACCACAACCCCTCTTCCGGATACCGCGCCGCCAAACCCGTCAAAACCGCCATCCAAACCGCCCGCGAACAAGTCGCCCAACTCATCAACGCCCACCCCGACGAAATCATCTTCACCTCCTGCGGCACCGAATCCAACAACACCGCCCTCAAATCCCTCGCCCGCCTCATCGGACGCAAAAACTCCCAAATCCTCACCTCCGCCATCGAACACTCCGCCGTCCTCCGCCCCGTCGAAGCCATGGCCGCCGTCGGCTTCGACGTCAAAACCATCGGCGTCAACCAGGACGGCCGCCTCGACCTCGACCAACTCACCTCCCACCTCAACCCCGATCTCCCCACCTTCGCCTCCCTCATGTGGTCCAACAACGAGACCGGCGTCAACCAACCCATCGCCCAAGCCACCGAACAACTCAAAGCCGCCAACACCGCCGTCCACACCGACGCCATCCAGGCCGTCGGCAAAATCCCCGTCGACGTCCGCGCCGTCCCCGTCGACATGCTCTCCATCTCCGGCCACAAACTCCACGCCCCCAAGGGCATCGGCGCCCTCTACCTCCGCCAGGGCTGCCGCCTCGAACCCCTCCTCCGCGGCGGCGGACAAGAACACGGCCACCGCTCCGGTACCGAAAACGTCCCCTACATCGTCGCCCTCGGCAAAGCCTGCGAACTCGCCGCCAACTACGACTGGTCTAGTATCCAACAACTCCGCAACCACCTCGAACAACGCCTCACCTCCGAAATCGAAGGCGTCCACCTCAACGGCTCCCGCGAACACCGCGCCCCCAACATCTGCCACGCCTCCTTCGACCACTGCGAAGGCGCCGGCCTCCTCATCCTCCTCGACGAAGCCGGCATCCACCTCTCCACCGGCTCCGCCTGCATGACCGGCAAGCAACAACCCTCCCACGTCCAAGAAGCCATGGGCTTCTCCGACGAACGCGCCAAAAGCAGTCTCCGCATCTCCCTCTCCCGCTTCACCACCCCCGAAGACATCGACACCGCCGCCACCGAAATCGCCAAAGCCGTCAAAAAACTCCGCGCCATCCAATCCCCCCTCACCGGCCCCGTCCAAGTCTACCGTGGGTAACTCGCAACGGCCTCAAGGCGCCCACCTTGACCGACCCGCCAACCGCGCACTTCCATCGAAATTCTCTCTCGACTCTCTCCATCCAACCCGAAATCCTCAAAACCATGAAAAACGTCCTCCTCCTCCTCGCCCTCACCCTCCCCCTCTTCGCCCAAACCCCCAAACACACCCTCGCCGCCGCAGCACTCCTCAAAGTCCTCGACGCCCAACAAAAACAACTCACCCACTTCCCCTTCCACACCGAAGAACGCGAAAACTGGCACTACTTCCCCAAAGACCGCAAAGGCATCCGCCTCGACCAACTCTCCCAAATGCAACGCGGCCTCCTCCGCAACCTCCTCAAACTCACCCTCGGTGAACAAGGCGCCCTCACCACCAAACAAGTCGAAGAACTCGAAGCCCACCTCTACCAAAAATCCAACCAAGACGAACTCCGCGACCCCAACAAATACCACCTCGCCATCTTCGGCGACCCCTCGCCAGACACCATCTGGGGCTTCCGCTACGAAGGCCACCACCTCTCCCTCAATTTCACCATCGAAAAAGACAAAACCACCCTCACCACCCCCTTCTTCTTCGGCGCCAACCCCGCCGAAGTCCCCGACGGACCCCACAAAGGACTCCGCCCCCTCGGCCTCATTGAAGACACCGCCCGCAAACTCGCCCGCCAACTCCACCGCCAGGGCCTCCACGTCCGCTACACCAACAAACCCCCCCGCGAAATCATCACCGGCGCCGACCGCACCGCCCAACCCCTCACCAAAGAAGGCGTCGCCTACAACGAACTCTCCGACCCCGTCCAACACCAGTTCCTCAAACTCATCGAAGCCATCGCCGCCAACCAACGCTACCTCCTCCTCAGCCTCAACCGCGACCAACTCGCCACCGCACACTTCGCGTGGGCCGGCTCCTTCGAACCCGGAAAACCCCACTACTTCCGCATCCAAACCGACCACTTCCTCGTCGAATACGCCAACACCCAAAACAACGCCAACCACGCCCACCTCGTCTGGCGCAACTTCAACAACGACTTCGGACGCGACCTCCTCAAGGAACACCTCGAGCACGAGCACTGAAACGATTCAGCCCAGCTCAATCAAACCGAAAACTGAAAGCAACCAAACGATCCCGAACAAGCTCGACACAATTAGAAGTCCCCATCCAACCCGCTTCAATGTCCATTCTGCATTTCTTTGGGAGTAAAAAAATCCATATTCATCCCCAAGGACCGCCAAGACTTCTTCCCGAATTTACAAAACCACTTCGCAGTGAGTTGATTTCTGAAGGTCATCAAATAGCCGAGAACAAGGCTAACGGCTAACAAAGCAGAGCCAAGTGGCACCTCACTCATTCCCAAGCTCCACCCCGCTCACTCCGCCCCTCGATAAAATCCCTCAACAACGGATCATTCGTCTCCTTCAACTCTCGCCCCGTCCCCTCAAAATAAATCTGCCCGTCCTTCATAAACACCACCCGATCCGCAATTCGGAACACACTCCGCATCTCATGCGTCACCACCACATTCGTCATCTCGTGGTCATCCGCCAAATCCTTGATCAAATGATCAATCGTATCCGCCGTCACCGGATCCAATCCCGCATGCGGCTCATCAAACAACACCATGCACGGCATCTCCACCACCGCCCGTGCCAACGCCACCCGCTTCCTCATCCCCCCGGATAAATCCGACGGCATCTTCTCCTCCTGCCCCGGCAACCGCACAATGTCCAAAGCCTGCTTCACCTTCTCCTCAATCACTCCCCTGTTCCGCTCCCCCGCCTCCCGCAACGGAAAGGCAATGTTCCCCGCCACCGACAACGAATCAAACAACGCCCCGTTCTGAAACATCATCGACACCTTCCGCCGCACCTCCGCCATCTCCCGCTCCCCCTTCCGACTGATCTCCTCCCCATCCACCATCACCGTCCCCTCCACCGGACACAACAACCCACAAATGTGCTTCATCAACACACTCTTCCCCGCCCCCGACCCCCCCAACAACACCAGCGTCTCCCCCCGGTAAATATCCAAGTCCACCCCCCGCAAGACCTTCTGCGAACCAAACTGCTGATGCACATTCCGCATCGACACAAACACTTCCCTCTCCTCCTTCAACACCCCCAACAAAAACCAATCCCCGACAAACAAAAACCCAAATCCCATCCATCCCCAGCGAAAAAATCATCCTCTTCCTCCGTGACCTCAGCCCCGCCGTAGTTCACCCTCCCACCGAAAAAGTGCCCAAACTCCTCCAAACCCTCACCCCCGCCCTCGTCGCCATCTTCTGGGGCCTCGTCCCTGTCTACCTCTTCACCTCCAACCAGATCGGCAACTTCCTCGTCCCCAAATTCCACAACTACGCCCTCTTCGGCGGCCTCGGCATGATCATCCTCGGCCTCTTCGTCGCCCTCACCTCCCGACAACAATCCGACTGCGGCCACGACCACCAAGACTGCGACCACGATCACGACCACGCCGAACAATCTCCCCTCACCATCCTCCTTCTCATGGCCCTCCCCGTCGGCGCCGCCCTCACCACCGACACCTCCGCCGGCTTCTCCCTCGACGTCCTCGAACGCAAAGGCCTCTACGACTCAAAAATCGACCCCTCCGCCTACCAAATCCCACCCTTCACCCGCGAAATGCTCGAAAACTCCACCCCCCGCTCACAAAACGGCCACTTCCAACTCCCTGTCGGCCAACTCTTCTTCTCCTCCGGCGACTCCTCCATGCGCGAAGTCTTCACTGACCTCCCCGTCGAAACCGAAGGCCAAGTCGTCCCCGAGCGCGACAACAACGAAAACGGCGACCGCCTCCGCATCTACCGCACCGTCATGACCTGCTGCGCAGCCGACGCCCTCGTCCTCGGCTTTCCCATCATCTTCAACGAAATCGCCCCCGTCATCGAAGAACGCGCCTGGGTCCGCATCGAAGGAACAATGGCCTACGAAGACTCAAGCGACGGCCCCCTCCCCGTCTTCAAAGTCGAATCCTTCGAAATCATCCCTCCCCCCGAAAACGGAGCATGGACCGGAATGTGGTAATCAGTTCGTCGCCACCACCGGCTTGCGATGCGCCACCAACTTCTCCTCCATCAACGCCACCCGTTTACTAGGCAAATAGTAAGCCTTCCGCTCCTTCACATAACCCAGGTTATCCACAAACCAATAATCCCGCTGCAAACTCAACGGTCCCGTCTGCCCCTGCACCTGCACCCGCCGCCCCTGCAAAAACTCTTTCCCCACCTCCACCGGCTCGATCCCGAAATACCGAAACTCCCGAAACATCATCGGCGGCCCCGAAGGATTATTCGGATTCGGCAACGACAAACTCCACACCGCACCGGCATCCTCCAACGACGGCACCACCATCGCCGGCGAATTCATCAAAATCAAACTCTGCCCCGCCTGCTGCCAACCCCGCGCATGAATCCCCAGCCGATTCAACTCCATGAACTCATACTCCGCCAACTCCCCCTCCTTGTAGACCTCGAAACAATGATAAAACCCCTTTCCCTTCTCCGGCTCCTTCCGCCCCACATAACGCCTCAACTTCTTGTAAGTCGTCCGCGGACCCTCCGGACCCGACACCACCAAATCCTTCGAAATCTCCGCCTCCGGATCCAAACTCACCGTCACCTCAAACTCCCACTCCTCTCCCACCACCGGGGCAAACACCAACGGCGGCAACCCATCCTCCACCTGCACCACCTCCGGCTTCTCACAAGAAACCACCCAGAACGCCCCCAAAACCATCAACAAAAATCGCTCCATCATCACTCCACCCCTCACTCCAAATAACTCACCTGCACATTTCCTCCCCCCGAATACGGCGCCGCCAAGCGCCGTCTCGCCGAAGTCTCCGGAAACAAAACCGGCTTCGTCGCCCGACGATGCCTCAAGAAAAATCGCATCCCCACCCCCACCACCAGGAGAAAAACCAAACCCGTCAACCCAAGCTGCACCATCCGCTTCTTCCTCAATGCCTTCTTCTCCGCCTCCTCCGCCATTCGCGTCTTGATCGCCGACTCCGACGCCTTCACCGCTGCTATCCGCAAAAACC
>JBCCZX010000173.1:0-6373 GCA_039186735.1 Verrucomicrobiota bacterium
AAGACGATAATTAGGGAAAGTCCGGCGATGTGTAAGCTACCCCCGAATTGAGGCATTTCAAAAGGAGATGTCAGATACCTTGGCCTTCAGGAATTGGAGCAAGAGAGGATTTGGACAAGGCTGCCAAGCATTTTGGGGGTGGGGAGCGTTGACACACTCTGTGGGATGCAGATTCAAAAAACTCTCACGAATCGTTCGCTTTGGTTTATACTAAATTCATGGCGAGAATTTATGAAAATTCTGGCTAGGTCTGTTTTTATGAGTCGTCCGCTCACTAGTCGGTTTTTCCTCTTTGTGGGGCTTTTGTTGGTGAAAGTCTTGTTGGTTTCTGTGTTCTTGTGGGAGCGTCCCCGCTTGGAGGTGCCAACGTCCCAGTCGGCTGTGCTGCGTTCGGCGCATGCCATGGCGACGCTTTGTCGTTGTTCGGAAACGGGGGGAACTTGTTGTGGGCGAGAGGAGGTGGCTGCTGAGTTGGGAACGTTTGCGGAATTGTTGCGGGTGCCGAATGAGCTGGAGCGTTTGCGTTTGTTGATTGAGTGGCGGGAACGCGGCGAGCTGAAGGGAAGTTTTGGCGATTGGGTTGAGGACTACTTTGCTATGCCGCTCAATTCGCTTTACGAGACGGAGATTAAGTTGGTGGCGAGATTTTGGGCGGAAGATGATGCGGAGGCGGCGGCTGCCTGGTTGTCGCGACGGCCGGAGCGTTATTTTGCCTTGAATCGAGTTTTGCGATTTTGGGGGGGGCAAGACTTTGAGGCGGCGAGGGAGTGGGTTTCGTTGCAAGAGGACAAGCGGCTTCGTTCGCGGATGTTGATCGCGGTGATTGAGGGAGGGTGTTTGGTGGATTTTGACGCGGCTTCGGAGTTGTTGCAGGAGATGCCCAAAAATGTTTTTCGGGATAAAGCAGCGCGGGTGATGGCGGGGACTCTGACCGAGCAGCGGGAGGTGGCGCATTGGTGGGTGGATTCTCTGGAACCGGAAGCGTTGCGGATGGTCGCTGCTCGGGAGTATGTGAGGAAGTTGGCGCAGACGTCGATTGATGAGGCTTTGCAGTGGTCGGGGGCGTTGAAAGAACGTCTGGTGCGCGGTGAAGCGAGAGAGGCGCTGGCGCGTTTGAAGGCACGTGAGAATGGAAGTGAGGCGATGAAGTGGGTGGGAGGTTTGGAGGAGGAGGAGTTGCAGGATGCGGCGAAAGGGGTGGTTTTTGTTTTGGCGCAGGATGACTTGGAGAGGACTTACAGGTGGTTGAGCGGGTTTGAGGAGCGGGTTTTGTTGGAGCCAGCGTGGTTCCAGTTTTTGCGGGTCGCATTCGAAGAGGATCCTTCTTTTGCTTTGTCGACAGCGATGGAGTTGCAGGATGTTGATGTCGTGAGTCGGCAGACGGTGCGTTATTTTCAACGTTGGAGGAAAGAGGAACCGAGTGCGGCTGAAGCTTGGCTAAGGAGTCAAGGGGAGCGGTTTACGGAGCAGATGGTTTCCTCGATGCCGTTTGAGGAAGAGCTTTGAGGGTGGGGGTTAGGGTTTGTTGGGGTCGTGGAAGATGGAGATTTCGGCTTCTTTGGTGCCGAGGAGTTGTTGGGCACGGAGGAGGGCGTTTCTCGTAGAGATGTTGGGATTGGAGGGGGCATACATGAAGAGATTGGAGGTTTTGTCTTTTTTTGAGGTGCCTTCTTGGAGGAGTTCGAGGACGCCGGAGGATTTGAGGACGCGGTAGACGGGCCGGGGGGTGCCGGAGATGAGGATGTGGCGGTCGTGATCGCGCATGTAGGTGATGAGGTCGGCGAGGGCGAGGACGGAGGTGGCATCGAGGTGGCGGGCGTTTTTGAGGCGGAGGATGATGACTTGAAGGTTGGGGTCGGCGGCGAGGCGTTGGATTTGGGAGCGGAAGAGTTCGGCGGCGCCGAAGAAGAGGTCGCCCTCGACGTGGACGATGGAGATTTCGGGATGGGGGCGGGCGCGTTTTTCTCCGAGTTCGCGGAGGTCGCCGTCGTCGTGGATGGTGTATTCGACGAGTTGAGGGACGGCGGCTTTTCTGAGGAACAATGCGATGGAGACAGCAACCCCGATGAAGATGGCGATGTGGAGGGGGAAGAAGAGGGTGGCGATGAAGGTGAGGATGAGGACGAAGGCGTCGCCGCGGGTGGAGAGGAGGCAGACGCGGATGTTTTTCCAGGAGAGGAGGGAGAGGGCGATGGCGATGACGAGGCCAGCGAGAGCAGCTTTGGGGATGAAGGAAATGAGGGGGATGGTGGCGAGGAGGAAGGTGGCGGCGAGGCAGAGGAGTCCGCAAAGGAGGGAGGCAAGGGGGGTGCGGGCACCGGAGGAGTAGTTGAGGGCGGAGCGGGTGAGGGAGCCGGAGGCGGGCATGGAGGCGAGGAAGGAGCAGGCGAGGTTGGACATGCCGACGGCGAACATGTCCTGGTTGTTGTCGGGGCGGTCGCCGGTTTTGGAGGCGAGGGATTTGGACATGGCGGAGTTTTCGAGGGAGGCGAGGAAGGCGATGGCGAAGGCGATGGGGAGGAGGTAGGCGATTTGGTCGAGGAGGTGTTGGAGGGAGTCGATGCGGGGGAAGGAGGGGGAGAGGGAGGCGAGGTCGAAGTCTTTGAAGTAGGCGATGTTGTCCCAGTTGAGGAAGAAGGCGGCGGTGGAGACGAGGACGAGGGTGAGCGCGAAGTTGGGGAGTTTTTTGAGTTTGGATTCTAACAGGAGAAAGAGGGCGAGGGCTCCGAAGCCGAGGACGGCGGGTTGCCAGGCGGCATGGGGGAGAGTTTGGAAGATTTTGGCGAGAAGGGAGGGGAAGGTGCGGCCGTCGGAGCGTTGGAAGAGTTCGGCGATGCCGAGGAGAGGTTTGAGTTGGTTGAAGATGATGAGGGTGGCGGCGCCGGTGATGTAGCCGACGAGGACGGAGCGGGAGATGAATTGGAGGAGGTCGGCGAGTTTGAGGAGGGCACCGCCGATGGAAAGGAGGGCGACCATGAGGACGAGGAGGGGGATGAGTTCGGCACGGCTGGCGAGGGAGGTGGTGGCCAGGGTGGAGAAGAGCATGAAGGAGGTGGCATTGGTGGGGCCGAGGATGGTGTGGCGGGAGGAGGCGAAGAAGGGGGCGACGAGGGCGGCGATGGCGGAGCAGAGGATGCCGTTGACGATGGGGAGATCGGCGATGGTGGCGTAGGCCATGCCCTGGGGGAGGGCGAGAAGGGCGACGTTGAGAGCGGCGCGGAAGTCGTAGGAGAAGTTGGCGCGTTGGTAGCCTTTGATGTGGTGGCGGATGGGCAGGAGGTCGGGTAGGGTGTCGATGGGGGTGCGAGCGATTTGCCGCCAGAGGTGTTTCCAGAAGAAGCGCATTGAGCAGCTCAAGGTTAGCAGCTTCGGGAAGGGGTGGGGAGGGTTTTTGGCGAGTGGCGTGTCTTGTTTTTTATGCAGGTGGACTGGGCCGCTCGACTGAGGGTGTTCTCTTTGGCGCGCGGGGGAGGGGATTGATTTTTGGGCGGCGGTGGAGGGCGGCGGTCAAATTGTCAAAATGACCCTACCGGAGCGGTTATTGGATGAGTTCGAGTTTGATGGGGTAGCGGCAGGAGGCGTTCCATTCCATGACGTAGATGTTGCCTTGTTTGTCGAGCATGAGGTCGTGGACGTGTTTGAAAATTTTGTCGGTTTGGGCGAGGTTTTGGAGCTGGCCGTTTTCGTAAACGGGGGCGGTGCCGCCGGGGACGGAGAGGACTTTGCGGGTTTTGCGGTCGAGAACGGCGACGAAGCCGCTTTGCCAGCCGCGCTTGCCGTCGGGTTTGTTGGACCAGCAGACGCCGGTGTAGATGTGGTCGCCGTGGAAGACGGCTTGTCCGGCCCAGGCGCCGGGGAGGTCGAGGGTTTCGAGGTGTTGGCCTTCGAGGGTGAAGGTTTTGAGCTTATTTTCGGCCCGAGAGGAGACCCAGACGACGGGAGGTTCGACGCTGAGGTCGATGGAGATGCCGTGGCCGTTTTCGACGCTGGCGGGGTCGCCTTCTTTTTTGCCGCCCCAGTGGCGGACGAGTTCGCCGGCGAGGGTGAATTCGAAGACGCGGTCGGTGCCGTAGCCATCTACGACGAGAATGGTATTTGAGGGGGTGACGGCGACGTCGCAGGGGCCGTAGAAGGAGCCTTCTTCTTCGAGGCCGAGTTCGATGGGCGAGGGGAGGGTGCGGACGAGTTCGCCGTCTTTGGTGAAGAGGTTGACGGAGCCGTATTTTTTGAGGGGTTTGTCGCTTTCGGAGAAGGAGAAGTCCCAGCCGCAGTCGACGTGGATGAGGAGTTCGCGGTCGCCGTCCTGGATGACATCGATGCCGTGGCCGCCCTTGAGGTTTTCACCGAAGGCCTTGATGAAGGTGCCGTCGGGTTGGAAGACGAGGATGGCGTTTTTGGGGTGATCGGTGACGAGGTAGAAGAGGCCGTCGGAGCCTTCGACCATGGCGTGGGCGTTGCAGACGGGAGCGACTTCGCGGTCGGCTTTAGCCCAGTCGAAGACGACGCGGTACTTGAGGTCGTTGTGGCCGAGGATGATTTCTTCCTCCGGAAATTCCTCCGGGGGATTCATGGGTTGGTATTGGGCGTGGCCGGCGAGGGTGGCAGCGAAGAGGGAGATGGCGGAGAGTTTTGTGATGGTCATTGCTGGCGGGATCGTGGGTAGATCCCGCTTAGGATGTCGATGGCAAACTCTCTCTGGAGTGGGAGAGTTGTGGACTGGATTGGTATGTTTTGCCGGGAAAGGCTATTTGGGTCGGGTGTTTTGCTGGAGCCCGGTGGCATAGTCTTTTTCGTCGAGTTCGCTGGCGGCGAGGGCGAGGGCGAGGGTTTGAATGACGGCGTCGGATTCACTTGCGGTGAGACGGAGGTCGTCGGCGAGGGGTGATGGTGCAGGTGGGGGAGGCGGTGGGGTGAGTTTGCCAGGGTGATGTTAGATCGCGAGGAGTGCGCCCTGAGGCCAGGGCGCGCTACCTTGGGGGGGCTTGTTGAGTGATGAAGAATTAAGCGGTGGCCGCAGCGAGAGCTTGGTCGATGTCGGCGAGAATGTCGTCGATGTGTTCGATGCCGACGGAGAGGCGGATGAGTTCGGGGGTGATGCCGCCGGCGGCTTGTTGTTCTTCGTTGAGTTGGGAGTGGGTGGTGGTGGCGGGGTGGATGGCGAGGGATTTGGCGTCGCCGACGTTGGCGAGGTGGGAGAAGAGTTGGAGGGATTCGATGAATTGTTTACCGGCTTCGGCTCTGCCTTTGATGCCGAAGACGACCATGGGTCCGCCTTTGCCTTGGAGGTATTTTTGGTTCTTGGCGTATTCGGGATTGGATTCGAGTCCGGGGAAGCGGACCCATTCGACGAGGTCGCTGGCGGTGAGATGTTTGGCAACGGCAGTGGCGTTTTGGCAGTGGCGTTCCATGCGGAGGGGGAGGGTTTCGATGCCTTGGAGGAAGGTCCAGGCGTTGTCGGGGGCGAGGCAGGCGCCGAGGTTGCGGAGGGGGACGGTGCGCATGCGGAGGATGAAGGCGAGGGGGGCGAGAGGTTCGGGGAGGTCGTGGCCCCAGCGAAGGCCGTGGTAGGAGGTGTCGGGGTTGTCGTAGAGGGGGTGTTTGCCGCCGGCCCAGTTGAATTTTCCGGAGTCGACGACGAGGCCGCCGATGCCGGCGCCGTGGCCGCCGAGCCATTTGGTGAGGGAGTGGATGACGATGTCGGCACCGTGGTCGAGGGGGCGGGTGAGGGCGGGGGTGGTGAAGGTGGAGTCGACGATGAGGGGAAGGCCGAGGGCGTGGGCGTGGTCGGCGATGGCTTGGAGGTCGGCGACTTCGAGGGCGGGGTTGGAGACGGTTTCGGTGAAGAAGGCGCGGGTTTTGTCGTCGGCAGCGGCGGCGAAGTTGGCGGGGTCGTTGGAGTCGACGAAGCGGACTTCGATGCCGAGTTGGGGGAGGATGTCGTTGAACTGGGTGTAGGAGCCGCCGTAGAGGTTGCGAGCGGAGATGATGTTGTCGCCGGCTTGGGCGAGGTTGATGATGGTGTTGAAGACGGCGGCGGTGCCGGAGGAGTGGGCGAGGCCGCCCATTTCGGGGGCGCCTTCGAGGAGGCAGACGCGTTTTTCGAGGACGTCGTTGGTGGGGTTCATGAGTCGGGAGTAGATGTTCCCGAGTTCGCGGAGGGCGAAGAGGTTGGCGGCGTGTTCGGTGGAGTTGAAGGTGAAGGCGGTGGTGCGGTAGACGGGGACGGCGCGGGAATTGGTGTCGGAGTCGGGGGTGTGGCCGCCGTGGAGGCAGATGGTGTCGAGTTTCATGGTGGGGGGGATTTGAGCGGGAGAGGGGGTGGAGGTCACGGAGATTTTTTTGGGCCACAAGAAAGGAGAGGAGTTTACAGAAT
>JBCCZX010000174.1:0-6341 GCA_039186735.1 Verrucomicrobiota bacterium
CGAGACTTTTCAGGGGGCAAGCGATTCGGGAGTGGTTACGCGGAAATTGAGTCCTGAATGGCTTGGACGAGGCCGGGGATGTCATGGGTTTGGGCTTCGAGGTGGGGGGGGTGGCCGAGTTTGGTGAGGGTTTTGGAGGTGACGGGACCGATGGAGGCGAGTTGGCAGTGGTCGGGGAGTTTGATGTGGAGGTTGAAGAAGTGTTCGGCGGTGGAGCCGGAGGTGAAGGTGATGTAGTCGGCACCTTCTTTTTCGAGGAGGGCTCTTGCGCCGGTGGGGTCCTCGGCTTCAGGGATGGTTTTGTAGGCGACGCAGATATCGACAATGGCCTTCATTTGATTGAGGCCATCGGCGATGATCATGCGTGTTTCTTCGGCTTTGACCCAGAGGATCGTTTGGGAGTCGACGTCCTTGCTCTTGAAGGCTTCGAGGAGGCCCTCGGCGACGTGTTTGTCGGGCACGAGGTCGACGGTGAAGCGGTATTCCTTGATTTTGGCAACGGTGGCGGGGCCGATGGCGGCGATTTTCGGGCCGCCGAGGCTACGGGCGTCGTCGTAGATGGCGTAGAAGCCTTGGAAGAATTTTTCGACGCCATTCGGGCTCGTAAAGACGAGCCAGTCGTAGCGGTGGGCGTCGCGGACGAGTTCGGCGAAGCCGACTTTGTCGTCGGGGTGCTCGATGCGGATGGTGGGACGCTCGAGGACTTCGGCGCCGAGGTGTTTGAGTTGAGAGGAGAGTTTTCCGGCTTGTTCGCGGGTGCGGGTGACGACGATGCGTTTGCCGAAGAGGGGTTTGGTTTCGAACCAGTTGAGGTGTTGGCGTTCGTTGACGACGGTGCCGATGACGGCGACGGCGGGTGACTTGAAGTTTTGCTGTTCGGCGATGTCAGCAATATCGGCGAGGGTGCCGGTGATGGTGCGGTGTTGGCCGGTGGTGGCCCAGCGGGTGAGGGCGATGGGGGTCTTGGGGTCGGCGCCGTTCTCGGTGAGTTGAGTGGTGATTTCGCGGAGGCGGGCGACGCCCATGACGAAGACTTTGGTGCCGGGGGCTTGGGCGAGTTGGGCGTAGTCGAAGGAGGTTTCTTCTTTGGTGGGGTCTTCGTGTCCGGTGAAGATGGTGAGCTGGGTATTGTGGGCGCGGTGGGTGACGGGGATGCCCGCGTATGCTGGGCCGCCGATGGTCGAGGAGATGCCGGGGACGATTTCGAAAGGGACGCCTGCTTCGGCCAGCTCGGCGGCTTCTTCACCGCCGCGGCCGAAAATCATGGGGTCGCCCCCTTTGAGTCGGCAGACAATTTTTCCTTCGAGGGATTTTTCGACGATGAGGGCGTTGATGCCTTCTTGAGGGATGGCGTGGTCGGCGGCGCGTTTGCCGGCGTAGATTTTTTCGCAGTCAGATTTTGTCCAGGAAAGGAATTCAGGACTGCTGAGGGCGTCGTAAACGAGGACATCACACGTTTCGATGGCTTGTTTTCCCTTGAGAGTGATGAGGCTGGGGTCGCCGGGGCCAGCGCCGACGAGGTAGCAGAGTCCTTGGTTGGGCATGTGGAGGGGATTCTAGCGGGAGAACTTGGTAGGTCTCGGAGAAAAGGAGGAGATTTTGAGGATTTTTGAATCTGAACGAGGGCGGGCGACGAAGTGGGGTTGTGAGGTTCGAATAGAGTCTCATGAAACAACATTAGAATACAGAAACGATGAAATCATTATTTACGAGTGGGCTCCTGTTATTGGCGGTCCCGCAAATGGCTTGGGCAGACGACTGTTCTTCGAAGAATCTGGTTGAGAAAGCGGCTTCCGTGGAAGACTTCAGCACATTGGTTGCAGCGGTGAAAGCGGCGGGACTGGTGGAAGCGCTGCAAGGCGATGGTCCCTTCACGGTTTTCGCTCCGACAAACGATGCTTTTGCGGCGCTTCCGGAGGGCACGGTCGAGTCCTTGTTGAAGCCGGAGAACAAGCAAGCGTTGGTGGATATTTTGAAGTATCACGTGGTGTCCGGAGCGGTGCCGGCAAAAACGGCGGTGACTCTCTCGGAGGCGAAGGCGTTGAATGGCGAGACGATTCAAGTGATGTTGAAGGGAGAGAAGCTCTTTCTTAACGAGTCGCAAGTGGTGAAGACTGATATTATGACTTCGAATGGGATTATTCATGTGATCGACAAGGTTCTGCTTCCTCCGAAGAAGGATGTGTCCCAGGTGCCAGGTGGTGTGAAGAGAGTGATGCAGGCGGCGATCCAGAGAGGAGCACCGCTTTACAACAAGGGTCAGCATTCGGCTTGTGCGGAGATATATGAGGTGGCGGCGATTTCGATGTTGCAGATGCCCGAGGGTGAACTGACGGCGGGACAGCGGAAGACTCTTCAGGTTGCCTTGGCGAAGAGTGATGGGTCTCATTGTGCGACGACGAACGCGTGGACGATGCGACATGCACTTGATGCGGTTGGCAAAATGGCCGCAAATTAAATTTGCGCGGCGCTTAAACTGGTTTCTGTTTGCACTGATTCATGCTCGATGCAGAAACAGGTTCCGATGGCAGTGGACGGGGTGTTTTGCTCCGGGTGGCCATGGGCGACGGGACTGCGATGGAGGAGTGCATTCACCGGTTTAGTGGTCTCGTATGGTCGATTGCCCGGCGTCACTGCGGCGCCGGGCCCGATACCGAGGATGTGGTGCAGGAGATTTTTACGGAGCTTTGGAAGACGGCCGCTCGTTTCGATGAGCGAAAGGGACGCGAGGAGACTTTTGTGGGATTCATCGCGCGACGGCGCAGCATTGACTGGGTGCGGCGGCAGGCTCGCAAGCCTCAGTTGGCGGAGATGCGGGAAGGAGAGGATGTGCCAGTTCAAACTGGAAGGCGGTTGGATGGGGAGAGGTTGCGGAATCTGGTGGGGAAATTGTCGTCGGAGAGGCGGGAATTGTTTCGGCTTCATTTTGATATCGGGCTGACTCATCCTGAAATTGCGAGAGAAACTGGGTTGCCGCTGGGAACGGTGAAGACACAGATTCGGAGAGGGCTTATTGAAATGCGTAGTTTGATTCAGCGAGAGGAGGAATTGCGGTGAGTGAAGACATCAAGATATCGCGTTTTGACGAGCTCGATGCGGCTCGTGCGCTGGGTGATTTGACGGTGGAGGAAGCACGTGAATTTGACGCCCTCAAGAAGGAGTTCGAGGTTGAAGAGGATTTTGGGCTGGATGAACTTGCGCTTGATTTGGAGGTGGCGTTTGAGGTTGGAGAAGGGGAGGTTGAACCGCGGTTGCGGAGAGAGCTTTTGAAGGGGCGAGGACCATTTTTGGTCGAGGAACGGGAGGAGAAGATGGGGCGGATTGTTCAGGTCGATTTCTTGAGGAAGCCGCTGATCGGGTGGGCCGTGGCTGCGTGTCTGGCGGTTGCATTGTTGTGGCCCGAAACTGAGACTCGCGAGGAGGGACTCCTTTCGGTTGAGCAGCAGAGGGAAGAGTTGCTTGAACAAGAGGATGTGGTTCGGATGGAGTTTTCGGGAGGAGTGGGCTTCGAGGAATTGGACGGAGATGTTGTTTGGTCGGATGTGAAGCAAGAGGGGTATCTCAGTTTTTCGGGTTTAGAGGTGAATGATCCCGAAGAGGCGCAGTATCAGCTTTGGATTGTTGATCCGGAGCGTGACAGTGCCCCGGTGGATGGCGGCGTGTTCGATGTTTTGCGAGGAGGAGGGGTCGCGACGATTCCGATTCGAGCGGCCTTACGAGTTGATAGACCGGTGGCCTTTGTGGTGACACGCGAGCAGCCCGGAGGAGTGGTGGTTTCCAAACAGGAAGTGGTGGCGGCGATTGCGCAGCGCAGCTAGTGTTCAGGTTTTAGGCTAGGTCGAGGGTGGCGATGCGGGTGGTGATGGTGTCGAGGGCGCTGGCGAATTCTTCGGGAGAGAGGTCTTTTTCTGAGGCGGTGGTGAGGATGAAGGTGAGTTCGTCTTCGATGGCGGGGGTTGCCCGGTTGGCGGATTCGTGATCGACGAAACGCATGTACCAGTGAGGGAAGATGCGTTGGGTGCGGTCGGGGAGCTCGATTTGGTGAGTGACGGTGTGGCGGGGGTCGCCTGCGATGCGGTTGAAAAGGGCGCGGAGTTGGTCTTCCGGGCCTTCGATGTATTGAATGAACTGAGAGTCGCGAAAGTAAAGGTAGCCGGTGACGTCGAGGCGCTCGTTTTTCATCGCGGCGGTGTCCGCGAGCAGGGTTACCTCGTCCTCAGAAAAGGGGTGAATGGCGATGCTGCGGTAAGCAATGGCTAACACGGCAGGGCCATCTTGATTTCAAGAGGCGAGATTGTCGAATAAATCTTGGGCAGCTTGGACTGGAGATGAGTCAGTTGCAGAGGATTGTCGCAGGGAGCCGTCGTTGGCAAAAACGCGGGTTTGGAGGTGGATTAGGTCGTTGGTGAGAGTTGAGCTGATGCCGACGGGGGTGTCGCAGCCTGCTTGGAGGAGGGCGAGGAAGTGGCGTTCGGCGGTGACGCGGGCCATGGTTTCGGGGTGGTTGATTTGGGTGAGGATGTCGCGGGCTTTTGAGTTGGTTTTGAGGATTTCGAGGGCGACGGCACCTTGGCCGGCGGCGGGGAGGAATTCGGAGGGGTTGAGGAGTTGGGCAGTGAGGGTGTGGTTTTCGATGGGAATTTGTGTGAGGTCATGGCCGGGACGGTCATGCCACTGTCCGTAGCCGAGGCGTTGGAGGCCGGCTTGGGCGAGGATGGTGGCGTGGAGGTCGGGTTGTTCGGCGACTTTTTGGAGGCGGGTGGGGACGTTGCCCCGGATGTCGATGACGTTGAGGTCGGGGCGGAGGCGGAGGAGCTGGAGTTTGCGGCGGACGGAGGAGGTGCCGACGGTAGAGCCGGCTGGGAGCTCGGTGAGGGTGGGGCCGTTGGTGATGAGGATGTCGCCGGTGGGAGCGCGAGGGAGGACGGCGCAGATTTCAAAATCGGGTTCGAGGATGGTGGGGACGTCCTTGAGGGAGTGAACGGCGAAGTCGATGGTTTGGTCGAGGAGGGCGAGTTCGAGTTCTTTGATGAAGACGCCTTTGTCGACGACTCCGGCGGCGGCGGCAACTTGGGCGAGGGGGATGTCGGTGCGTTGGTCGCCGGTGGTGACGATGATTTGGCGGGTGAGGTCGCAGCGGCCGGAGAGGGCTGTCTCGGTCATTTCGGCTTGGTGGAGGGCGAGGGCGGAGCCGCGGGTACCGAGGGTGAGGTGAGGCTTGGTCACTTGGAGGTTTTGAACAGAAGGTCGCAAAGGTCGCAAAGGTTTTTGTTTGAACAGAAGGAAACGAAGGTAGCGAAGTTTTTCAACAGGAGGAAACGGAGAGAAAGGTGGTTTTTGATTAGAACAGGAGTTTATGAGGGAAGGAGTATGTTTTTATGGTGTTCCTTCTTGGAAGTTCCATAGGTCACTTGTTTTGAAGCTAGTCATGGCATTTTCCATTTCTTCGAAAGTAACGGATTGATTGAAGAGGGTTACGGAACGTGTTTTTTGGCTATCATCGCGGAAAATTTCGATAATGAGTTTTTCGTTTTTGTAAACTTCGAGTCCGACGCCATCACGGGAAGATATGTCACTAGCGACAAGCTCACGGTAGGTATCGAAGTTCATTTTTAGAGTCCCGGTAGTTGGGATTTGGTGAGTTCTTGTTCGATGATTTGTTCGCAGAGTTGGATTTGTTGTTGGCGGCGGGTGCGGGCTTCGGCGGCGAGGGTTTGGAGTCCGTCGACGTCGTAGAGGTAGACTTCGTCGATGTGGCCGACGGTGGGGTCGATGTCGCGGGGGACGGCGATGTCGACCATGAGGAGGGGGCGGTATTTGCGTTTGCGACGGACTTTGGTGATGTGTTCGGGTTTGATGACGTGGTGCGGGGCGCCGGTGGAAGAGATGAGGATGTCGACTTGGGTGAGGGAGTCTTCCCAGTCGTCGAAGCGGATGGCGGAGCCGTTGAGATCTTGGGCGAGTTGGACGGCTTTGTCGAAGGAGCGGTTGGTGACGAAGATGGAGCGTGCGCCCCGTGAGTGGAGGGATTGGGCGGTGGTGCGAGACATTTCTCCGGCGCCGATGACCATGACGTGGGAGTCTTTGTGGTGGCCGAAGATTTTTTCGGCGAGGTCGACGGCGACGGAGCCGACGGAGGTTTGGCCTTCTTGGATGGCGGTGGAGTTGCGGACTTTTTTGCCGACGGAGAAAGCGCGTTGGAAGAGTTTGTTGAGGGTGCCGCCGGTGGCCTGGGCTTCGAGGGCGGCGGCGTAAGCTTTTTTGACTTGGCCGAAGATTTCGGTTTCGCCGAGGACCATGGAGTCGAGGCCGGAGACGACGCGGCAGAGGTGGGTGGCGGC
>JBCCZX010000175.1:0-6301 GCA_039186735.1 Verrucomicrobiota bacterium
CCGACTTCCTCCCAAGCCGCAAGGGAGTCTGCTACACCGGCACCCACTTCAACACTCTTACAACTGCCGCCCAACAAGCAGGCCCAAACCTCCTCAACAACGCCTACCATCCCAATCAACTTGGACATCGCTACACCTACGCCCCCGCGATCCGAGCCACCCTCGCCAATAAACTGAACCCCTCCGCACTGGCTTCCCTCGCCAGCAACGAAGGCCTCTTACCCGCCGCCTCTCCTGCTCCTGATCTCAACTTCGTCCCAGGCACTCTCACTTCAAACTACAATCCTAGTAATCAAGAACTGAAAATTCAGTTCACCGTCACCAACACCGGCAACGTCTCCTCCGCCGAAACCGAAATCGGTTTCACACACCAAATCCGCACCCCTTCCACTTACCCAACCATCCCACTTCCAACCCTCGATATTGGAGACCTCTACAACGTCAATCACACCCTGACCCTCCAAGAAACCAACCTGCTCCCATCCCTTCCCTTCCAATGCCCCAGTGCACCCTTCAGCGGCTTTCCCCAGTTCACCGATTCCGACGAAGCCCTCCGCTATCTCCTCTCTTTCGAACAAGCTCCGTTCGTCATCACTCTTGACCCCTCTCAAAGCACCAACGACCTCAACCTCCCCAACAATACCGCCAGCATCCTGGCCTCGGCCACCCCAGCCGACCCCACCGGGAACCTCGCAAACCTCGCAGCCAATGAACTCTCTTCCCTCTCAAGCGCCCTCGGAACAACGGTTACCACGATCAGCACCAACGACCTCTTTCGCTCCAACACCATCCGCAACCACTTTGGCTTCTTCAGTCCCGAACTCGACATCCAACTCCTCTCCCTCGGCGAAGCCATCATCAACCAACAATCCGCCTCCCTGGACCGCTGCGTAGCCCTCGAACTCGGACTCAACCCCGCCAACCCGGCCGACCCTCAACCAGCAAACGGCCTTCGACCCCTCTGCCTCTTCCCCCTCCCCGAAGACGTCTGCAGCAACGACACCGTCGCGAAAAACGCGGAAGGACAGCTCCAATCCCTCGCCGAAATCGTTGCCAATGCCCCCCGCGATGGACGCTCCATCCTCATCTCATCCATTATCGACGAAGAACTCCTCTCTTTGCTCGAAGGCGAATTACCCTCCTTCGAATACACTCTCCCCACCCTCAACCCCGGCATTGAATCCCCCTCCGAGGAAGACCCTCTCACGACCCAGCAACCCAGCTTCTCACTCACCTCAATCACCGGCGCAACCGCCTACACCTTTAGCCTCGGCACTCAACCGGGAGCCAACGACCTCTACGACACCGCCCTTGTCGAACCGAAAGCCGGCCCCATCACCACCAGCGGTCTCCCGCAAGACGGCCGCACCATCCACGCCACTTACCGCGTCCTCTTCGCAGATGGCTCCTCCTCTTCCGAGCAATACACCTTCCAAACCCAAGCCCGCAACGCCACTCTCCTTCCCAGCCAAATCCCCGGCTTTCTTTCCCGCAACGAAAACCTCACCTGGTCCTCGCCCGACCCCCTCGTCGCCGGCCCCGTTGAAGCCTTTGCCCTTGCCGTCGGCTCCTACCCCGGCAGCGGAGATATCTTGCCCGGTCCCGAAGCCTTCTCCGGAGGAACCTTCCTAAACTCCCTCAATCTCTTCCCCCTCTCTCCCTCCACGAACTCCCTCGAAATTCCCGGCCTCCCCTCCGACGGCCGCACCATCTACATTACCCTCGGCACCCAACGCGATGAAGAATGGCAATACGAAATATTCTCCCGCACCATTCTTGCCGCCTCCAATGCCAGCCTCCGCCTCCCTCGACCGGATCGCCCCCTCAATACTCTCGAGTCCTTTCAAATCGCACCCGGCGAATCAGAGGCAGATTCCTTCCGACTCCTTCTCGGAACCACCGCTGGCGACAGCGATATCTTCGACTCCGGCCTCCTCAGCCCGGAAGAAGCCATAACCCCCTTCACTCTCGCTCTTCCCGACCTCCCCATCACCCTCGACGAAGAAGATAAACCCCTCCCCATTTGGGCCACCATCGAAACCAACGGCTCCTCCACCACCTCCGAAAGTTACGGACTCATCCCCTCCCTCCACGCCTCCATCTACACCCCCAATCCCAGCGCCTACCTCTCACCTTCAGAAGACTTCATCATCTCCTGGAACCCCGCACCACTATCCGAAGGATACCGCCTAACCGCCTACGCCAACTCGAGTGGTGCTCAACCCTTCTTTCAAGAAACCTACGACGACTCCACCCTCTCCACCCAACTCTCCCTCGAAGGACTCCCCGACCAAGCCATCGTCCTCTACCTCGAAACCCTTCGCCCAAGCTCCGAGACCATCCCCACCGGAGGTTTCGCTGTCACCTACCTCGTCAACACTCCTGAATCAACCTTCTACCAAGGCGATGATATCGATGACCTCTGGCAACTCCAGAACTTCGGACTAGCCAACCCTGCTGGCCTCGCCTTCGCCGATCCCGATGGTGATGGCTGCAACAACCTCTGTGAATTCCTCGCTCGCACCAACCCCAACGACCCAAATGACTTCTTTCGCGCCAGCATCCTTCTCGATGCAAACGGCTCCCCCTCCGCCTTCTCCATCGACAAACCCGTCGCGACCACGAAATACCAACTCACCGACAGCCCTGACCTCAACCAATGGTTCAACCTTGGCTCCCCACTTCAACCAAACCTCGACCAGAGCCCACTAACAATCCCCTTGCCCGGCTTCCCCACCCTCGGACAAACCGAACGCTTCTACCGCGTCGAAATGGAACCCTGAAATCCGCTATCTTACCGCAGCAAATTCCAAGCACACACCAACGCTCGCACCCCCGCCATCTCAATCGAGGAATCCACCCCCGCCCCCCACACAATCGTCCCATCGTCCTTCCGCAACTGCACATACGCCGCTGCATCCGCCCCCGATCCTCCCCGCACCGCATGCGAACGATAATCCGTCAGCACAAAATCCTTCCACCCCGCCTCCTCAAGACCCTTCACAAACGCGTTGATGGGCCCATTCCCCACCCCTTTCAACTCCCGCGCCTCACCACCCACCTTCACCTGCGCCACACACCCCACATCCCCCCGCTCACCCACATGGTGATCGAGCTCATAATCCACCAACTCCAACTCCGTTCCCAAATTCACAAACTCGCTTAAAAAGGCCGCCCCCACCTCCTCCGCACTCAACTCCCGCCCCTCCTCATCCGCCAACTCATACACCCGCTTCCCCACCTGCGGATGCATCGTCTTCGGCAAATCATACCCATGCTCTTTATCGAGAATATAAGCCACCCCACCCTTACCACTCTGCGAATTAATCCGCACAATCGACTCATAACTCCGCCCGATATCCACCGGATCGATCGTCAAATACGGCACCCCCCACCGCGCGCCCTCACCCTCCTTCGCCCGCCGATCAAACCCCTTCTTGATCGCATCCTGATGACTCCCTGAAAACGCCGTAAACACCAACTCCCCCGCATACGGCTGCCGCTCCGGCACCACCATCCGCGTCGTCCGCTCATACACCTCCCGCAAGCGCGGCAAATCCGATAAATCCAATCCCGTCGCAATCCCGTGGCTATTCATGTTCAACGCCACAATCACAACATCCAAATTCCCCGTCCGCTCCCCATTCCCAAACAAAGTCCCCTCCACCCGATCCGCACCCGCCATCAACCCCAACTCCGTCGCCGCCACTCCCGTCCCCCGATCATTATGCGTGTGCAACGAGATGATCGCCTTCTCCCGCTCCTTCAAATTCCGACACATCCACTCAATCTGATCCGCATGCACGTTCGGCGTCGACCACTCCACCGTCGCCGGCAAATTCAAAATGATTGGCTCCTCCTCCGTCGGCTCCCACACCCCCATCAACCCCTCACAAACCTCCAAGGCAAAGTCCAACTCCGTATCCGAAAACGACTCCGGCGAATACTGCAACCGCACCTTCGTCTCCGGCACCGTCGGCACCAACTCCTTCACCCAGGTCGCCCCATCGATCGCAATCTGTTTGATCGACTCCCGCGTCGCATCCCCAAACGTCACCTTCCGCTGCAACGTGCTCGTCGAATTATAAATATGCACAATCACCTCCCGCGCCCCCTGGATCGCCTCAAAGGTCCGCTCAATGAGATGCTTCCGCGTCTGCACCAACACCTGCAGCGTCACATCCTCCGGCACCCGATCCTCCTCAATCAACCGCCGACAAAACTCGAACTCCGTCTCACTCGCACTCGGAAAACCCACCTCAATCTCCTTGAACCCCACCTCCACCAACAAATCGAACATCTCCAACTTCTCCTCCACACTCATCGGCACCGGCAGCGCCTGATTCCCATCCCGCAAATCCACCGAACACCACACCGGCGCACTCGTGATCTCGGCATCCGGCCACGTCCGCCCCGGCAAATCCACCTTCGGAAACACCCCATACTTCCCAATCGATTCCTCCTTCATGTTGCTTGCTCTTCAGTTAGGTGCAACGACTCACCCCACTTGCCAAGCGCCAAAACCCACGTTCCCAGATTTGGAAACTCAAAGACCGTGACGCCAAACAAATTCAACTCCCGGCCTTCAGGCTAGGAGAAGGAGCAACAAAAGCTCGCGGTTCTGCATCACGCCCGAAACAAAACCACACCCACCCCTCACCGTCCAGCCCCAATCAAAAAACCCAACCCCACATGAAAGCGAATCAGCTCTTTTCGCTGCCACTCACTCCCACCCCCCACGGACCGGCGGCCTTTATGCAACCAGCAAACGGAGCGCGGACTTCAGTCCGCCCCACAGCACCCCGCCAAAACCCCAGCTCTCTCCCCACCTGACCTCCTGCCTGCCCACTTCGCCGACGCTAAAAAAACACAACAAATCCCCCCACCTCACCTCCCCCACCCCTCCATCGGCCTCCCCTGCTCATCCACCCGCACAATCTCCAAATCCAAATACACCCCCTCCTCCTTCAACAACACCCGCTGCGGCTTCCCTG
This sequence comes from Verrucomicrobiota bacterium, assembly GCA_039186735.1. Taxonomy (GTDB): domain Bacteria; phylum Verrucomicrobiota; class Verrucomicrobiia; order Verrucomicrobiales; family Akkermansiaceae; genus Roseibacillus. The sequence continues at coordinate 4,995 of JBCCZX010000175.1, forward strand.
CTCGATACGTCAAACCCGTATTCAACTCATAACTCTCCTCCCCAACATACTTCACCCAAAGCTGCAAATACGCAACCTCACCTCCGTCACCCATTATCGGCAGCGCCTTCACCTCCAACTTCTCCTCCCCATCCTCAATCTCACCGACCGCCGTTTCCCCTGATCGAACCATCATCACCCTACGGGCTAACAGCTCCCTTTCCTCAGACTCCTCTTCCACGATATCAACCATAATTCGAAACTGATTCGGCACTTTGCCCATTCTTTCCCTCAAAACCGCTTCCACCTTTTCCAATCTCTCGACCCTACTCCTCACCATCAAAAACTCCCTCTCCAAACAATACCGTGCCTGCTCCTCTTCTCGCCACCCAACCCCCGCTTGACCCAAGGCCTCCTTCGCACACCGCCAACTCCTCACCCCTCCCCACCTCACCTCCTCTGGTATCAACTCACCCGACACCTCCTTCAACTCCTCCCTCAAGCGCCTGTCCAATTCTCCTTCCGCTAGAAAAAACGGGGAAATGATTTTTTCCCCGACCTGCCAATTAACAAAGTAGATCATCAAATTCTGAGGCACCCGCCAAACAGCAACCCACCTCTCGCAATCAGTCCCCAAATCAAGCCGCCGAAACCAAGGCCACATCTCCCCGCTAGTCTGCTGATTCTCGACTTCCCTGAGATGCCAATCCCTTAACAAAATCCCACCACTGTTCTTAGTCTCCATCAACAATCTCAACACCACCGACCACCCTCCTATCCGTCCCAGCTCCAACAACTGCCCCTTGCCCAACCCAATCGTCTGACCCCAATTAGCCGTAACAACCTCCTCCCCCAAATTCACATCCAACACCGCCCGCAACTCACAAGAACGAGGAAAATCAATCCCTACCGTCGGCTGAATCTCAATCCCCACCTCCAACTCCTCACCCCCAACCTCCTGCGACACCGTCTTCCCACTTCGCGCCATCATCTCCATCGCCACCACTTCCTCCTTCTCCACCTTCTCAAACTCCTTCCCCCATGCCACAAATCTCCTCTTCTCCGTCTTCACCCGAAAAAACTCCCAGAGCGTCTCAATCATCTCCGGCTTTTCAAGCGGTCGATGCAAAAACTCCAGCACCACCAACACCCCAACCGGCGCCGTCACCACCAAATAACCCGTCGACTCATTAAACCCCGCCCAACCTCCCTCCAACTTCAACCCAAACTCCTCATAAACCTCTCCCACCTCCCAAACCACATCCCCCTCACTCAAAAACCGACTCCGCCCCTCCCAACCCTCCACCTTCTCAAACTCGAATTTTTTC
>JBCCZX010000176.1:0-6276 GCA_039186735.1 Verrucomicrobiota bacterium
CCCCGAAGTCGGCGGCCTCGACTTCGCCCCCACCGGCGAACTCTTCATCGTCCTCCGCCGCGGCGACGTCTTCCGTGCCACCCCCAAAGCCGACTCCCCCGACTTCGACTGGCAACTCTTCGCCACCGGCTTCCACAACGGCTGCGGAATCGATGCCCTTTCTAGTAAGAAAATCCGCGTCGCCCAAATGGCCGAATTCACCGAAGCCACCGACAACGACAACGACGGCACCGCCGACCAATACCGCACCTTCTCCTCCGGCTGGGGACTCTCCGGCAACTACCACGAAACCAACGCCATCACCGGCGACGGCCAAGGCGGCTACTACCTCGCCATCGGCACCGCCTCCCACAACGGACCCACCGGCCAACACACCCTCGGCGAATACTCCAAATTCGGACGCCGCGGCCGCAACTTCGCCGCCGTCAAATGGAAAGGCTGGACCCTCCACTGCGATGCCGACGGCAAACTCACCCCCTACTGCTCCGGCTTTCGCATGCACAACGGCATCCACCGCGACGACCGTGGCCTCCTCTGGTGCGGCGACAACCAAGGCGACTGGCGCGCCGCCACCCCCTTCTACCACCTCGAAAAAGGCAACTTCTACGGCCACCCCAATAGCCTCGTCTGGGACGAAAACTGGCCCGCCGACAAAGACCCCCTCGCCACCTTCCGCGACGACCTTGACGCCTACAACGACTACCGCACCTACCCCGCCGTCCAACTCCCCCACAAAGAAATGAATCGCTCCGCTGGCGAACCCTATCGCATCCCCAAAGCCTTCCCCCACTTCAAAGGCCAAATGCTCCTCCCCGACAACAACGGCACCCGCATCTCCCGCCTCATGCTCGAACAAGTCGACGGCCACTGGCAAGGCGCCTGCACCCACTTCATCAAAACCGAACAACTCCGCTCAGGTAACCACCGCCTCCGCTTCTCTCCCGACGGCACCCAACTCTACACCGGTCAAACCGTTCGTGGATGGGGCATCCCCGCCGAAGGCCTTCAACGCATCACCCCGCTCACCGATAAAGAACCCTTCGACATCGAAAAATTCCAAATCACCCCCGACGGCTTCAAACTCACCTTCACCCAACCCCTCCCCGAAGAAGCCATCAACCAAGACGCCTGGAAATTCAACTCCTTCACCTACCAATCCAAATGGACCTACGGTTCCCCCCCCGAAAACAAACTCACCCACCCTGTCACCAAAATGCGCGTCTGGGACGAATACACCGTCCAACTCACCCTCGAAAACTTCACCACCGGCCCCGCCCGCGTCTACCAACTCAACCTCCCCAATTGGACCTCTACCGAAAACCACTCCCTCCAAAACCAACTCTTCTACTACACCGCCAACAAAGCCCCGCCCTCCAACGATTAACCACTCCGAAACACCACAAAAACCCTGTCAGAGCAGGTTCAAAACGTGCTAACACACGGCAACTCACGTTTAACCATGAGATCCTCCTGCCTCCTTTCCATCCTCGCGCTCATCATCACTGCCACAGCCCAAGTCCCCTCCACTCTTCACCACCAGGGCCGCATCGCCGTCGACAACGTCAATTTCAACGGGACCGCCTTTTTCAAATTCCTCCTCTACCACGGCCCTTCCCCCGGAACAATCACCACCCCTCTCTGGAACAGCGACAACTCTTCCCCGGCTAACGGCAACGAGCCAAGCTCCGACTTCAAAGTTGCCATCACCAATGGCCTTTACTCGGTCAACCTCGGCGAATCTCCCGACCAACAACCCATCACGAACAATCTCGTCCCGGCTTCCGGAAACAACCTCTACCTCCGCATCTGGTTCAACGATGGCACAAACGGCTCCCAACTCCTCTCACCCGACAAACCAATCACCTCCGTTCCCTTCGCCCTCCAAGCAGCCAACGTCCCCGAGAACTCCATCACCGAAGACAACCTCGCCTTCTCCCTCCCCCCGGCCTACGCCACCAACCCCCTCGTCCTTGCGGGATATACCACCACGACCGATATCTCCAATAACTCGCACGGGGGCTTCATTCAGTTTCCGAAAAACTTCCCCAGCGTTCCCACTTGCATCGCCGGTATTGATGAAACCATCAATGACAATGGTGCCACCTGGTTGCGACAGGAACGACCCGCACGTGCCAACGAAATTGCCTTCCGTACCGACAACCCAAGTGATCGCATTCACTGGTTCGCCATCGAACCCGGCACCCACACCATCTCCAACAAAACCATCATCGCCGGACACTATACCGGACTCTCTTCCAACCCGACCATTTCGTTCCCTCAACCATTCTCCGCTCCACCAATCGTTTTCCTAATGGTGTCAGCCCCGACTGGAATCGGCGCCACCTATCTTCGCCTCAATAGCGCCGCCACAAACAACAACTTCACAGTTTTTGCAAGTGGTGGCCCTCTGGAATTCTACTGGATCGCACTAGATGAAGGAGAATACGAACACGGTCGTTTCAGATGGTATGCCAAATCAGAAACCATTTCCACCAGCTCTCCAACCCTCGCTTTTCCATCCGGATTCAACACCACCGAACAGAATCCAGGCTTAATCACCACCATTGGTAGCGGAGCGAGCTGGTCCCGGATCCAAGCTCTCGAACCCCAGTCTGCCACAATCCGAATCGGCGGCTCATCTGCATTCATCAACTACCTCATCTTCCTCGAAGACAAATAACTACCTCACAGCATGAAGATCGCCCCGCTCCTCCTCCTGCTCCCCACCCTCGCCTGCGCCGAATCCCGCACCAGCACCAACTACACTCTCATCCAGGAAACCACGACTAATTCCTACGGCCAGCGCAGCATTTCCACCAACTACACCCTCGACGATTCCGGGCACGGCGGCTCCGTCGCAGCCTCCACCAACTACACCCACCGCGACGGCTTCGCCGGCCAACTCCTCGACCCTGAATCCCTCGCCATGACAGCCACTCCCGACCCCGTCGACGAGGAATCCCCAACCCAAATCTCCACCACCCTCGTCTACGACGACGGCACCACCCAACCCAATGTCACCCCCAACTACACTCCCGCCAGCGGACCTGTCTCCTCCGTCTCGGTCACCGGACTCGCCCAAACCGAAGCCGTCTACCAGAACACCACCGCCTCCATCGAGGCCAACCTCTCCGGCCTCACTGGCACCATCACCTTCACCGTCGCCAACACCAACCCCGACAACTACCAAGAATACAGTAGCGATGGCCTCCCCGACGACTGGCAAATCACCCACTTCGGCCTCCCGCCGAACTCCAATGCGGGACCCACCCAAAACCCCGACGGCGACCCCCAGGACAACCTCTTCGAATACCTCACTGGCTACGACCCGAACGATCCCAACGACTTCTTCACCTTCGAAATCACCGGCAGATCCGGCACCACCGCCAACTTCACCGCCTCAAAACTGATTCCCGACACCCTCTACACCCTCAATCGCTCCCCCGACCTCGGTCAAAACAACCCCTGGTTACCCATCCAAACCATCTCCGTAACCAGCGAAACAAACAACGCCCCCTTCGCCGACAACACGGCTCCCAACACCCCAAACGCAAAAGCCTTCTACCAGATCGAAGTCTCCTCCCCGTGAAAACCCTCTCCCTGCTCGCCCTCCTCACCCTCAACGCCCACGCCGAGAACATCATCACCCTCGGCGACTCCCTCACCTTCGCTTACGAAGCCGAGTTCTGCTTCCAACTCGACCTCTCCGTCATCGGACAAGGTGTCATCGGCGACGGCTTCGACTCCGACCAAGTCAAAAACTGGATCGAAATCCTCCACGAAGACCGCAACTCCCACTTCAACCTCGGCACCCGCGAGGACATCGACATCATCCTCCCCACCTCCACCTTCCCCTTCCTCACCACCGAAACCCTCCACTTCCGCCGCGAATACAACTGGGCCGTCCCCGGCTTCAAAATCGACCAACTCCGCCGCTTCCTCACCCGCGAATCCACCGTCCTCACTCTCCTCAGCGAATCCCCTCAATTCGCCATCCTCGAACAAGCCCTCATCCTCTCCGACTTCAACGAAGCCACCGACTTCGCCATCGCCGACCTCGAAAACCAAATCACCAACGACGCTGACCGCCTCGTCCTTTTCATCGGCGGCAACGACGTCGATGACGTCTACCAAACCGTCTACAACAACCAAGACCCCGGCACCTTCATCGACGACTTCATCGCCGACACCAACGCCATCCTCAACATCATCCAAACCCTCAACCCCACCCTCCCCATCGTCCTCGTCAACGTCCCCCACATCGGCATCACTCCCGAAGTCAAATCCTCCGTCGGCACCAACGTCGCGGCCACCGAACGCGCCACCGCTTTCATCCGCGACCTCAACAACCGCCTCCGCACCATCACCCAAACCCGCAACCTCGGTTACGCCGACATCTTCACCGCCACTCTCCCCATCCTCAAAGACCGCCCCCTCGGCGTCTACGGCATCCCCTTCACCAACTCCGGCTCCACCACCGGCGACCTCGACTTCGTTTGGCTCAACGGCACCCTCTCCACCAACTTCCACCCCAACACCTCCGCCCAAGCCCTCATCGCCAACGAAATCATCTGCGCCTTCAACCAAGGCTACCAGGCCGACATCCCACCCCTCACCGCAGTCGAAATCCTCAGCGACCTCCTCAACAAAACTCCCACCCAAATCGATATGCGCTTCCGCACTTGGGCCGATGCATACTCCCTCCCAAGTTACGACCTCGCTTCCGATCGCGACAAAGACGGCATCTCCGCCGCCCTCGAATTCGCCCTCGGCCTCAACCCCCGCTACAACGACGCCCACAAAATCACCTTCCAACCCGTCACCTTCAACAACACCCCCCACCTCGAAATCAAATACCCCCTCCGCCTCCCCGGCTCCAACAACGTCACCGTCATCCCCGAATCCTCTACCGACCTCTCCCTCGGCTTCACCCCCTTCACTTCCATCCCCACCCTCGAAGCCGACGGCTACGCCCACGCCCGCATCCCCATCACCAACGGCAAAGGCTTCCTTCGCCTCCTCCCCGTCTCCTTCAACCAGTAAACGAGGCGCGCCCTTCAGTCCACCCCCTCCCACCTGCTGGCATTCTAACGGCGTCTCTGACTCCGCGCATCCTCCAGAATTTCCTTCGCCAACTCCTGCTGCCTCTCCGTCAAATGCGGACTCAACCGCTCATGAAGCCCCTCAATCACCTTTAACCGCTCAACCGAAAGCGGCGGAAACCTCCGAATCTTCCGACTCGCCTCCGCAAACAACGGATAAAGCTCTCGCCGCTGCTCCTCACTCAAACCCAAAATCCGCGTATACCGCTGCAAGGCTTCCAATAGCGGCAAACGTTTGCCCATCGCCTCCTCGCCCACCTCCAAACGCGCATACCTCCGCACCTCCTCCACCGTCAAACTCTCCGGCGAGGTCACCTTCCCCACCCAAATCCCCGCACAAAAAATCACCACCACCGACATCCCCACCACCGAAAAATAGACCACACTCTTCATCGCGCCCCTCCCTCCTCACCGAACCCACCCGACCACACTTCCGCCGCTTCCACCAGCCGCTCCTCACCCACCCGGTGCGTCACCACCGAAGCCACGACGATCGACGTCAACGCCCCCGCCAAACTCCCACTCAAAATCAACGAACGCACCAATCGCTCCCCCCGCACCTGACTCTCCTTTGCCAACAACACCCGCTCCACATACCCCGGCCGCAAGTCCGCTCCCCGGACCTCATCCTCTTCCATCCTCCCTCGCGCCTCACGCATCAACTGGTCAATCTCGTCACTCATCAAATTTTCGTCATGATCCCTTCTCCCATTTCTCAAACGTCCGCTCCAGACTCCTCCGCGCCCTCATTAACCTCAACCGCCCCGCCACCTCTGTCCACCCCATCTCTCGCGAAACCTCCCCAATCGAACGCTCCTTCAACTCCACCTCCCGCAACAACCACACCTGCTCCGGCTTCATCTTCGCAAACAAAATTCCCAACACCTCCCCCGCTTCCGAACCTCCCGCCGCACCACCCTCATCCTCCACCTCACCGCCATCAAAATCCCCCAAATCCGTAAACCGCCACTCCGGCCTCACCCGCTGCTTTCGCAAGGCATCATAACACACCCGCTTCGCGATCACATCCACCCACCCCGCAAACGATCCCCCCCGATAACTCCCCAACTTCTGAAACACCTTCAAAAACACCACCTGCGCCAAATCCTCCACCTCCTCCCGTCGCGGACACAGGGCCCCCCCCCCCCCCCCCCCCCCCCCCCCCCCACCCCCA
>JBCCZX010000177.1:0-6255 GCA_039186735.1 Verrucomicrobiota bacterium
CACAAGTTTAAGATGGCACTTTACACAATGGAAGTTTACACCAGTTGCTTCTGGTAAGTCTATTGAGGATGTTAGTGGTGAAAGTGGGTTATCGATTTACCGGTGGGGCGGACTGCCTTCTTCGCGGAGGCTTCGGCGGCTGCAGAAGTCCGCGCTCCGGTGGCGGTTTCGAGCCAGGTTAGATCTTGAGGTTGGAAGGGGCGGTCTTTGACGGGGATGCCGGTGGTCTTGCCTTTGAGGTCGTAGAAGCGTTGGAAGCCTTCGGAGGTGAGGGTTTGGTGGACGAATTCGCAGCCGGAGCAGCAGAATTGATCGTGGGGAGAGGGATTGGGGGTTCCGCAGTGGAGACAATTCGAGAGTGCTGGTTTGCTCGTTTTCAGTTTGTGAGATGTTCTAGTCGGAGTGGCAGCCGCAGGAGGGGAGGTTGTTGGGGGAGGCGGCTTGGGCTTGGTTGAATAGGGGAAGGGTGTCGTGGAGGCGGAAGATCATGATAGTGGCGGCGAGAAAGGCGAGGGTGCGTTGGAGGTGTTGGAAGGTGGCGGCGGGGAGGAATTTTTTGATGTGGGTGAAGGAGTGTTGAGCGGTCCAGAGGAGGGGGGTGGTGCCGAGGCCGAAAGCGAGGGAGAATTCGATTCCGCGAAGAGGAGAGCCGGAGAGGAGGCAAGCGGCAAAGAGGAGGTAGAGGGGGCCGCAGGGGAGGATGGGAGTGGAGAAGCCGAGAAGGAGTCCGCCGTGGGTGGCGGAGAGTTTGAAGGCGCGGAGGCGAGTGCGAGCGAAGAGACGGGTGAGGGCGGCGGGCCTGGGGATGCTTTTCCAGAGGCCCAGTGAGGTTACTAGAAAGACCGTTACGAGAAACCAGGGGAGAATGACGGCAGGAGAATCGAAGAGCCATTTGAGGGGTTGTTGGCCGAGGAAGCCGCAAAGGGACCCGATGGAGGCGTAGGAGAGGAGGCGACCGAGGTGATAGGTGGTGGCGCCGAGGAGACGTGAGGTTTCGTCGCCTTTCATGCTGCTGACGGTGCAGGCGAGGGGGCCGCACATTCCGACGCAATGGACGCTGGTGACGAGGCCAGCAAAGAGAGCAGTGGTGATGGTGGTGACGGGTTCCATTTGTTGAACCGCTATGACGCCAAGGCGCAAAGTTCAGGGGTGTTGGGTTTGGGTGGTTTGGGCGGGGACGGATTGGGGGCGGAATTTGACGGCGATGGTGATGAGGGAAGACCAAGCGGCGATGAGGATGAGAAAGCAGAGGGTGAGGAGGAGCCAGGGACGCTTGAAAAAGAGATTGGTCATGAGGGGACTGTAGAGGGGTGAGACGGAGTTGGCTGCGCAGGGATTGCGGGAGGCTGGGCGAATTTTGCGGAGGTGGCACTATGGAGGAGGCGGGAACGAAGGTCAGGTTTTTGTGTTTTTTTGGGGAAGGGGTGTTTGGGTTCTTTTGCAGTCGGGGGAGGGTTTGGTTTTTGGAACCGCAGATTGATGCGGATGAATGCAGATTTTTGTTTGGGCTTGGGCTTGGGCTTGGGCTTGGGATTTTTGTGGGTGGTGGTAGGGACCAAGATGGATAGGATGGATAGGATGGGATTTTTCCTTTGGTTTGGGGTGGGGTTTGGAGGGAGGGGTTTTCTTGGTTGGTGGGGCGGACTGAAGTCCACGCTCCGCTTGTCAGACCGTTTGTCAGATGACCTTGCCGAGACCGGTTCTGATTCAGGCCTGATATTCTAGGCGACTAAGCCGCAAGGAAAGATGAGGCTGGATGAGATTGTCCAATAACGGCGTTGTTCATCAGTCATTGGTCTCGACCAATTTTGCTGCTCCCCTCCGGTCGCTCCCTGCGGGCTGCCGTTGGCAGGCTGTCTCGCTCCGCTCGGCTCTCTTCACGCCTTGTTCTTGAACAATCTCATCTCAGCGATATCGGCAATTCTATCTGGTAGACGGTCTAGAGAGAATTGGGGTTGGGGCCGAGGAAGCGGAGGGTTTGGGTGAGGGTGGTGTTGCCGGGGTTGGCGGTGGCCTGGAGTTGGAGTTCGACGGGGCCGGTGAAGTGGGCGGTTTCGCAGATGATAATGGCGGGGCGGGTGAGTTCGGTTTTGGGGGCAAGAGTGATGGGTTCGTTGGCTCCGGCGAGGGAGAAACCGGGAGGGGGGGAGACCAGTTCGAGGGTGATGGTGGCGGTTTGATTGCGTTTGTTGATGAGGCGGGTCTGGTAGTGGTTGCGGACCGTGTTGGCATCGGTGTAGTAGGGTGGTCCGGCCATGCGGGAGACGTTCCAGGTGTAGGGGCGGGCGCGTTGGGTGGTGGTGCCGATGAGGGCGGTCGTTCCAAGGGCAGCAAGAATGAGGTAGAGAATGATGCGGGGGCGGAAGATGCGGCGGGTACGGTTGGCGAGGCCGTTCATGGAATCGTAACGGACGAGGCCTTTGGGACGGTCGATTTTTTCCATGATTTCGTCGCAGGCATCGACGCAAGCAGCGCAACCGATGCATTCGATTTGGAGTCCGTTGCGGATGTCGATGCCGGTGGGACAGACGTTGACGCAACGGCGGCAGTCGATGCAGGCGCCGGCGACCTTGCCTTTGGGGCCTCGGGGCTCGCCACGTGCCTCGTCGTAGCCGATGATCATGGTGTCGTCGTCGGTGAGGGCGGATTGGATGCGTCCGTAGGGGCAGAGGATGATGCAGAATTGTTCGCGGAACCAGGCGAAGCAGCCGTAGAGGACGACGGTGAGGAAGGCGACGATAGCGAAGGATTTCCAGTGGGCGAGAGGGCTTTCTTGGACGTAGGCGTAGAGGTTTTCGAGGGAGATGAAGTAAGAGAGGAAGAGGTGGGCGAGGAGGGTGGCGGCGAGGAGGTAGAGGGAGTGTTTGAGGGCGCGACGCCAGAGTTTATTGAAGGACAAGGGGGCATTCGCGAGTTTGCGACGGGCGGGGGCGTCACCATCGATGGCGCGTTCGATGCGGCGGAAAATGTGTTCGAGAAAGATGGTGTAGGGACAGGCCCAGCCGCACCAGAGTCGGCCTAACAGAGCGGTGACGAAGAAGAGAGAGAAGCCGAGTCCTGAGATGAGGAAGAAGAGGACCCAGAGGTCTTGGGGAGCGAGGGTGAGGCCGAAGAGGTGGAATTGGCGTTGAGCGACATCGAGGAAGACGGCGGGGTTGCCATTGATGGTGGTCCAAGGGAGGGAGACGTAGATAGTGAGGAGGATGATCGCGAAGAGGCGGCGGAGTGTGGTGAAGCGACCTTTGACGTCGGCGGGGTGGAGGACGTAGTGGGAGCCGTCTTCGTTGATGGTGGTGACGGTTTCGAGGGAGGGAGATTTTTTGGTTTGTTTGGCCACTTAGCTTTCGGGGAAGTCGTTAGGGTTTTTGGCGATGAGGTAGGCGGTGAGTTCGGCGACTTGTTGGGGGGAATACATTTGGCCCCAGGGTTGCATGCGGGCGCCGTTGTGGCCGGTAGAGTCGGGTGGGGTGCCGTCGTTGATGATTTTGAAGATATCGAGGGGTTTGGCGCCGTATTTCCATTCGCCGTCGTTGAGAGCGAGTCCTGGGAGGGGGATGCGTTTGTCGCCGGCGAGCATGGTGGCGGAGAGGTCGGCGGCGTGGCAGCCGACGCAGACCTGGTTGTAGATGGCTTCACCGCGGGCAACGACGGCGCCGTCGGTGGCCCACCGGGTGATGAGGGATTCGTCGTCGAGTTCGGCGAGGGTGGCGGCGAGGGCTTCTTCTCGTTGTTTTTGGATGCCCTTGAGTTTGGTGACGACCTTTTGTTGGTCAGTTTGGAAGAAGTCGGTTTTGTAGTAGAGGCCCCAGTCGACGAGGAAAAAGATGATGGCCCCGTAGAGGGTGTAGAGCCACCAGTTGGGGAGTTTGTGGTCGTATTCGCGGATGCCGTCGTAGACGTGCTCGCGGAGAGGAGCTTCGGCTTCGGGATGTTCGGAGTCAGGTTTCATTTGGGACCAGGATGGATAGGATGGATTGGATTCTGTGTTTCACCGCAAAGAGCGCTCAGGACGGGAAGGTTTGACAATTGGTTTTGTTTTTCCTGCGGAGGACACGGGGAGAGGGGGGTATCTGGGCTTCGGATTCTGCCTCGCGCAGAGATGCTGAGACGGAGAGTTTTTTTTGGATTGATTTGTGAGTGGTTCATTCGGGTTGGACTCGCGCGAAGACGCTAGGACGCGAGATTTTTTTGGGGCTCGAGGCTTTGTGTTTGGTTGGTCTTTGTCGTTTTTTACTACGGAGGGTATGAATTTTGATTTTTGTTATGAGTTGGGCGGAGCTGGTGCTCCGCGCTTCTTGTGGGTGTCGAGGGGGAGGTTGGCGAGGTGGGTGCGTTGGGGTTTTTTCATCAAGAGAGCGCGGATGGTGGCTACTAGGAAGACCGTGAAGGTGGCGAAGAAGCCGATGAGGGGGATGATTTCGGTCCAATGGTCGTAGATGATGCGTTTGAACATGGCTGCTTGTTAGTTGGATGTGTTTTGTGCGGTTTGGCGTTGGGCGTCGGGGTCGAGAATGGACGGTTTATCGGACTCGGGGGTGACTTTGGTGTAGGCCCCGAGCTTTTGCATGTAGGCGATGAGGGAGATGACTTTGCGTTCGGAGAGGTAGCGGGTGATTTCGGGGCCGCTGAGGTCAGGTTGGCTGGGGAGGTAGGCGGTGTTTTCGATGGTTTTGGCGATGGCGAGGGCTTGTTCGCGGGCGTGTTGTTCGATGGCGTTCTTGTCGAGGGTGGGGAAGTTTTTGGTCCAGGGAACGCCGATGGCGACTTGGGCCTTGATGCGGGGGTGGATGGTTTTGAAGTCGGTTTTCTCGTCGAAGAGCCAGGGGTAGGCGGGCATGTTGGAGCCGGGAGAGGTTTGGCGGGGGTTGAGGAAGTGGTTGAAGTGCCAGAGGTTGTCGCGTTTGCCGATGCGGACGAGTTCGTTGTCGGCAGTGGGCGGGCCGCCTTCGCGAGCGAGGTCGGGACCGGTGCGTTTGGAGCCCCATTGGAAGGGGTGGTCGTAGAGGGATTCGCCGAGGTGGGAGTAGTCGTCGGTGATGCCATCGCGGGCGTAGCGCATGACGTCGGGGACGAGGGTGCGGATTTGTTGGGAGTGGCAGTTGTAGCAGCCTTCGGCGATGTAGGTGTCGCGACCGGCCAGTTCGAGGGGGGTGTAGAGTTCCTGGAGGCGGCCCTCGACGTTGGCGGCCTTGTTGACGGCGAGGGAGGGGAGGATTTGGACGACGCCACCGATGGCGACGGCGATGAAGGTGAGGAAGGTGAAGGGGAGGTAGTTTTCTAACAACTGGTCGTAGTAGGACTGCCAGGCTTTTCCTTCCTTCTTCCAGGCGAGGACGCATTTGGTGGCGAAGAAGAGGGCAAGGAGGATGGCGATTTTATCGGCGTGGGCGGGGAGGAAGAAGGCGAGGATGGTGAAGAAAATAACGGAGAAGATGTAGATGAGGACTTCGGAGCCGAACCATTTTTTGGCGGGTTGGGTGTCGTGGGCGACGGCGCCGGGAATTTCGACGGAGTCTTCGGCAGGGGCGCCCTGGCGGGCAGTCATGAAGATGTTGATGGCGCACATGACGAAGCCGATGAGGTAGAGGAGGCCGCCGTAGGTGCGGAAGGCGTAGAGGGAGAAGAAGGATTTGAGGGTGACGTGATTGCCGTCGCCGTCGCCATTGATGGCTTGGAGGGTTTCGACGAATTTGTATTTGAGTCCGGTGCCTCCTTGGTTGAGTTCGCCGAGCATGAGGCCCTGGAGGATGCCGGCGGTCCACATGGAGCCGACGTAGAGGAGGATGCCGACGAGGCCGATCCAGAAGTGGAGGTTCGCCCAGTTCTCGTTCCAGAGTTTGCCGGGGGAGCCGTCTTTTTTGCGCCAGAGTCGAGGGGCCATCCAGTAGAACATGCCGGCGGCCATGAAGCCGTTCCAGCCGAGGGTGCCGGAGTGGACGTGACCGATGGTCCAGTCGGTGTAGTGGGATAGTTCGTTGACGGCGCGGATGGAGAGGAGGGGGCCTTCGAAGGTGGCCATGCCGTAGAAGGTGACGCCGACGGCGAAGAATTTGATGACGGGGTCGGTGCGGAGTTTGGACCATCCGGTGCGGAGGGTGAGGAGTCCGTTGAGCATGCCGCCCCAGGAGGGTGCCCAGAGCATGAGGGAGAAGAGCATGCCGAGCATTTGGAGCCAGCGGGGGAGGGCGGTGTTGAGGAGGTGGTGGGGACCGGCCCAGATGTAGATGAAGACGAGGGACCAGAAGTGAATGACGG
>JBCCZX010000178.1:0-6242 GCA_039186735.1 Verrucomicrobiota bacterium
ATAATCAGCCAAAAACCAAATCTCAAACTGGCATGGGCGTATATAAAATCTATGCAGTCCAGTCAATATCTTTACTTGATTATCCACACTCAATTTCGATCAGCGATTCGATGAGATAAAATAATCAATGACCGAGACAAGAAAACGAACACCCCGAAAGACTCAACACCTGCCCCTACCGCGGAATCTGCTGCGTATAACAATGAATCCCCCCGCCCGCCCGCGCCATCGCCCTCGCCTCAATCGCCACCACCCGCTCAAAAAACTGCCCAATCACCTCCAACGCCGGCTCATCCTGCTCAGCATCCCCACAAATCGGCACATACGCCACCTCTCCCCCACTCCCGATGTAGAAATTGAGATGCACCATCTCCTCCGCCAACGGCAACTCCACCACCTTCAACCCATTGGCCAACAACACCCGCTTCGCCTCCCAACAAATCTCAAAATTCACGTCCTCTTCATCATCCGTCACATGCAAAAGCACCGTCTTCTCCGCCACAAACTTCACCAACCCGTCCACATGACCATCCGTAATCGGATCCGGCATCAACCCACTCTTCAACCAAATCACCTTCTCCAAGCCCAACATCCGCTTCAACTCCGCCTCCACCTTCTCCTTTGGCCAGTCCGTCCGATTCCGGTTCAACACACACGACTCCGTCACAATCCCCACCCCACCCCCAATCTCAATCGCACCCCCCTCCAACACCAACTCCGACCGAAAACTCCGCCAACCCATCGCCCGCGCAATCTCATCCCGCGTCCCCACATCCTCCTGCCACCCCCGATACTTCTTCCCCCACCCATTCACCCGAAACCCAGCCGCCGCCAAGTCCCCGTCCCGTCCCCGCAAAACCATCGGAGCATTGTCCCGCGCCCAATCAATCCCATAATCCCCCGCCTCAATCCTCACATTCGCAATCCACTCCAACAACTTCCGGCACTCCCCCTCCTCCTCCTCCAAACAAAACACCCACACCGGCTCATTCTTCCCAATCGCCCGCACAATCTCCCCAAACTCCTTTCGCAACCCCGCCGTCTCCCGATCATAATGATGCCGCGCCGGAAAAATCATCATCGTCCCGCGATGCTCCTCCCACTCATCCGGAAAAACATAACCCAGCTCCTTCGGCGTCTCCTCACCCATCACCCCCACCACACCCATCCAAGCCATCAAAAGAAAGCAAGAACCTCGCAAACTCCAAACCAATCTCTCAAACATCCCGACTCCCTTCTCACTCAATAAATCATCCAACCAACAACAACCCGACGCACACCCCAAACCTACCGCAACCGCCCCTCACCTCAAGCCCCCCCTCTCCCAATCGTTAGCTCGGCTTCGACCAAGCCACCACTCATCCGGAGAGGCGACCTTGACTGTCTCCCCCACCAAAACAACCCCAACCAAAACCCCACCGCCTCACCCTCAAACCCCTTCCCAGTCGGTAGCTCACCTTCGACGAAGCCACCACTCACCCGGAGAGGCGACCTTGACTGTCGCCCCCACCAAACACCCTAACCGAAACTTCACCACTCCCCCTTCAAACACCAACCCCACCCCAACAGCACACCCCACAAAATCCCAAGTCAACACCCTCGCTTCCCCCATCAAAATCCTAACAAGCCCAGAAGCATCATTCCCGAAACAACCGACGCCACCAAAGAATCCCCCGACACCACAAGAAGACCGTTCCTCCTCCCAGACAACAGAAACTCGCTGAACCATTCCCACCCACGGGCACCAACAACAAAATGAGCCACCCTTCCGTGCTACTCGCTTCCAATACTCAATCCGAAAGCAAACTCGTCTCCCATAACCTTGGACCATTTTCAGAACACCTCGTCCCCTTGGACAAAGATCACCAACGACAAGTGAGGAATCGGAAAAAGAAGTCGAATCAACTACAACACAGATGGTTACACTTTTGAAACGCCAAAGCGATGTCACTGCGTGGCAACAGCGTGCTCCGACTTCGGGGTAGCGGTTTGACTATTCATTCGACTTCCGACTCGATGCGGGCAGGCAGTTGATCATCCGCGACTTGTTGTCCCCTGTTTGCGACTGGGGTATCGATCTGCGGACCTGCGTAATCTACCGCGGTTCTTGGACTCGAATCAAGACACCACTCGATGATCTGGCGAACGATACTCGGGGTAACCACGCCTTCCTGACACCAGCCTGGAGAGAGAAAACGCCGCCAACATCCTGGCTCGTGCGACCCGCCGAACTCTGCACCGATCACGGTGATGTGCCGCCGCTCAGAATCAGTTTGGTTCAGGTGGTAGCGGACGATGAACTGCTTGTCTGCCGATAGGATATTGAGCGCATGAAGATTGCCGTCCACTGTTGGCGGAGAATCATCAATATCTTCGGCGACATACCGCAGGAACTCGCGATCTCCGACCGTAATCTTTCTGCGATTCTTTGTGGCTACTCCCATCTCCGTCGTGCTGGGTATTTCTTGGGACAACGATGAGCTCGGGCGGTGGCGCGTTAGCGACGTTGTCCCGTAGCGACTTGTTATGTCTCAATTTTTTTTGTTGGAGGTTGTAGCTGATCTAAAGCTTTCGAGCCTAGTTCTGTCGCATGAAAGTAGCTCCTACTCAAACTGCTTAAGTCCATGCTTTTTGACCAGCTTACTTCATCATTCAGGAATGATTTAATTTCCGCGTTTGGTCGCGCTTCTATTTTGCTTACTTCGTAGGTATTCGAACGCGTCTCTTTGTAATGGACTTTGGTTAGCTTAACCAAGCCTTTTGCTACCAGAGATTCGATTGCTTCTCTCGTGATTCTTCTAATGTCCTCCGGCGTTGAGTTCCGATCTGAGAAACTGATCCGAACTTCATTCTCTATCAGGTAGAGATCTTCATCTGTCTCCTCAAATTGACACAGACAATAGACTTCGATCTCTGATAGGCCCATATTCATTTTCTACATAACGTCAGAGCTGAGTGACGCGCGGTAGCGCGTTCACTCCAGCGACTTGTTGGGCGGCTGTTGTATCTTCAATGCCGATCCTGCAACTCTTCGCAGGATGACGTAGGCGAGCGCGAGTAGAACGACATCCACGGCCACGGCACTCAGCAGCAAATGAATCCCCAGGTTAGCTTGGACACGCAAGAATACGATCAATCCGAGGTGCAATAAGAAGGGCAAAGTCAGCGAGATCAGGAAGCTGCGCCATCGCAATCGCGGCCTGGCTTGGAAAAAGCTGATCGAATCGTCCATGCCCATCCGTTCTTCAATCCTTCTTACGCTCCCCGCCAAAACAACAACCATGAGAGCGTGATTCAAGTATAAGACTGCGAGAACCCACGTCGCGACGGAAGCCAGTGTAGCCAGTGAGTCAATGCTACCCAGACCTGTCGCAGAGTTGGGGCCATCAATAATCTTGGAAGCCACAAGACTGTAGATGCCAAGAAGGATAAACAAGACCGTCTGCTGCTCCTTGCGAAAGTCATGAATGCGCTCGACGTAGGTGCCATGCACTTCGACAAGTTCGCTGGTCTCGATGGTGCTCATTATTTTTTGCCCAACGTTTGAGGTGAGGGACCGCTAACCTTCAACGACCTCCGATACCTATAAAAGATTCAAACTGCCAAGCAAAGCCAAACTCACGACGGGTCAGCGGTTCCTCTCCACTGCCTTGTTCGCATCTTTGGAAATTCCACACTAAGCGCAACACTTTGAGGCGTGCAGATGTTGGCTCATCACAATACAAAATTCATCGACCAAAACTTCATTCACATTATGAACTCATACCAACATCTGCACGTCTTTGAACGTAGAGCGATTGCCGACCTCTTCAAGGCCGGACTTTCCAGGCGCTCCATTGCCCGTCGTATCCATCGCTCGCCGAGCACTGTCTCCCGCGAACTCAAGCGCAACTCCTCCTCCGATTCCGCATACCAATGGCAAGATGCTCAACAACGTTCCCTTCAGCGCAGGCATTCCTCTCGCCTCAAGCTCAAGGGGCTTCTTGCCAACACCGTGATTCACAATCTCAAGCTTGGTTTCAGCCCCAACCAAATCTCCATGAACTTTCCCAACTTCGGTCTCTCCGCTCAAACCATCTATTCCTTTATCTGGCGCGACTATGCTCAACGCGGCAAGCTTTGGACTCATCTCAGATACTGCGGCAAAGGCCGGCACTGCAGAAGCTACAAGAACAAACGCGGCTCCACCAAAGCACGCATCTCCCGTCACAAGGACCATTCCATCGACCTCCGGCCTAATTCCATTTAATCACAGACTCCGCTACGGCCACTGGGAGGCCGACCTCGTCGAAGCCAGAGGAAAACAACGGCCTCTCCTCGTCCTCATCGAACGCAAATCACGTTACGTTCTCAGCGGCTTCCTGAATGGGAAATGGTCAGAAGAAGTTGCACGCATTTCAAAACAACTTCTTCAGGGATTCAAAGTTCATTCCTTCACATGCGATAGCGGTCCTGAGTTCGCCAATCACCAACTCATCAAGAACACCCTCAACTGCAAACTCTACTACACACACCCTTACAAGAGCTGGCAAAACGGCGCTGTCGAAAACGTCAACAAACTCATCCGCGATTTCTTCCCGAAGGCCTCTTCCTTCTCATATCTTTCCAAAACCCTTCCCCAACAAGCCACTCAACAAATCAACTCAAGACCCAGACGTTCTCTCAATACCCATACTCCGCACTCACTCCTCAAACACCTCCTCATCAATCCCTAACGGGCGTTGCACTTGATCTTGAATTCTCCTTCGTTATTTTCGTTAGGTGAGGACTTCGGATTCCGTGCTGATCCCGGTAGTCATTGGCGCGGCGAACCCAATCTTGAAGAAAGGCAAGAGTATCGGCAGACAATTCCTTCTTCGGGATGTTGATGACCGTTCCATTCCAGTGCTGAATTGTCCAAACGCTCCGCTCAAATTCTCGAACTGCGGTCAGTCCATCATGGAGAATATAACACCGCTCCTTGCCTGACATGTATCCCAACCCTTTGTCTTCGATTCGGATATCCATGTGCTGCGACTGCACGAAGATCACGTTGAGAAGGCCAATGATGTATCCGCGGCCAAACCAAAGAACCAGCAATCCCATCACTACCGCGGATATCCATGATCCGTCGATTGCTGCAGCAACAGCCCCAACCAGCCCGGCGATTACGAAAAGCTGCACCACGCCCCAGGCCCGAATGTGTGGAATAAGGCGTTGCATTCGCGTCAGATCATATTGCAGCTCGGCCAACATTTCTTAGCATAACAGTTAGGGATCATCTGCGCGCGAAGCGCGTCAGGTTGCACCCCCTACTTGTCCCCCCGTTCTCCCTGCGGTCGATTCTAAACATTCGCCAAAATCGTCAAGTCGATAGTGTTCGTAAGAACATTTTTCTCGACTCTGCTTCCTGCTTGCGCAGAATCGCAATCGTGCAAACCTCCTACCACTCCCTCCTCAAATCCGCACCCGCTCCCCGCCTCCACGAAGACACCCTCCCTTCCGAACTCGAACTCCAATCCCTCTTCTTCTCTGGCCACTTCGGTCGCTCCTTCATCACCACCGAGGGCCACCCCGTCCACGTCCGCCAGTTCGGCGAGTGGAACCACGGCCCCGGCCCCGACTTCCTCCATTGCGCCATCGAGCACCAAGGCCGCCTCCTCACCGGCCCTATCGAACTCGACACCCACCCCTCCGACTGGGAAGCCCACCGACACTCCCACAACCCCGCCTTCGACTCCGTCATCCTCCACCTCTCCCTCCACCCTCCGCGCAAAACCACCTTCATACGCACCTCCCAACACCACCACATCCCCCAAGTCCAACTCGACCTCCAACAACTCGCCAACCTGCAACCCGCCCCCCTCCACCAAGCCCCCGTCACCCTGGGTCGTTGCGCTACTCCCCTCAAAAACCTCACCCCCACCCAACTCGAAGACCTCCTCAAACAAGCCGCCCTCCACCGCGCCCGCTGCAAAGCCCAACTCTTCCACCGCACCGCCGAAGCCCACTCCTTCGGCCAGGCCCTCTGGCAACACCTCGCCCTCGCTCTCGGCTACTACCAAAGTACCTAGTCCTGCTGTTAACTACATAAACCCTAACTTTTTAGATGAATTTTCAGAACTCGCTGTTGAAAAATTAGGCCCCGTTGCCAGCATGTTAGTTGAAGACGTACTTGCTGACCTAAACGCTAGCCCTAGTACCTTAACCGCCAACCACGTCGAGCAACTCGTAGACGAAGTTGAAGCCAACATTACTCGGCA
>JBCCZX010000179.1:0-6201 GCA_039186735.1 Verrucomicrobiota bacterium
AAACACTTCATACCTCTCCTCTCTAAATCAAAAAATTCCCCTTTCACATTTCCGATTTCAACATTCACACTCCCCCATGCACCTGCGCCTGTCGGAAGACGAGTTCGCCACCCTCATCGACATGGTCAGCCTCGCCGCCGAAATCTCCTCCTTCAACCAACGCCCCGGCGCCGAAGACCACCTCGCCTCCTTCGAAAACCTCGAAGACAAAATCCTCGAAAAAGCCAAAAACCAAGGCTTCGGCGACATCATCGAAATCGACCCCGAACGCAACAAACACCGCGTCACCCAAGACTACCAAACCGCCTCCTTCATCCAGGAATGCATCGAAGAAACCCGCAACGAAATCTTCTGGGAAGAACTCTCTTTCCGCATGGCCGAACGCGACCTCATCACCCAAATCGGTGAACTCGAATACCAATCCCTCACCGACGAAGCCCGCATCAAACTATCGAACCCCGCCAAAAACAATACTGGGAGCGCTTCTCCAAAACCGGCCTCAACGAACTCCACCACATCACCCCCCACGGCCAAGGATAGACCCCTCTCCCCATGATCTCCCGCCGCAAACAACTCTACCCCCTCTCCAACTCCTTCAACCAATACCTCTTCCACTTCGGCCGCTACTCCCCCATCCCCCTCGACTACAACGAACTCCACGCCTTCACCAACACCGTCCCCTACTTCAACCCCGACGGCGAAGAAACCCTCTGGCTCACCCTCGGCTACCCCCCCGAAGTCATGGACACCCTCCGCCCCAAACTCACCGCCATCTACGCCACCCTCAAAGTCGGCGGCAAAAGCAACTTTCACCAACACCTCACCGTCGACCGCATCGACTTCGGCGACTTCGGCAACTCCCGACCCTTCCGCATCCGCATCAAAAACCAAATCAACGGCAACTCCGACTACTACTACGTCAAAACCGCCGACGCCTCCCGACTCTACGGCCTCGAACTCGAACACCTCCTCTCCCCCAACCGCCTCAATTACCTCGTCAACTACCAAACCCTCATCGAAGAACACATCGCCGGCGTCCCCGGCGACATCTTCCTCCGCGACTACCTCCCCCGCCCCGACCTCAACCAAATCCGCATCGCCAAGGAATTCACCAAATTCAACGAACGCTGCTTCTTCCGCCTCCTCGGCGACATGCGCTCCGTCAACTACGTCGTCGACATCACCCCCGACTTCGAAGAAATCCAATACCGCGTCCGACCCATCGACTTCGACCAACAATCCTACGAAGGCAAATCCAAAACCTACCTCGCCTACCGCTTCCAATCCAACAAACCCATCACCCGCCTCGCCTTCGACGTCCTCGACCGCAAAACCATCGACCAATACGTCAACGAAGAACGCACCCAAATGGCCCACCGCGCCCGCATCGAACGCACCCGCCTCACCGCCCTCCTCTCCGTCATGCGCAAAGACACCATCGCCCCCGAAGCCAACTTCCAAACCCTCCGCGCCGACCTCCAACGCTTCTTCCCCAACGAAAACCTCAGCGACTGCCAAACCATGGGCCAACTCACCGCCAACCACCTCGAACTCATGCTCCGCTAACCCCAAACAACCCCCAATCCCCCTCCCCCACCCGTATCAAAGCCACCCACCTCACAAACACCCCCCCCAAAAAAAACCAAAAACCCCAAAACACACCTCACCCGAAAAACCTTCGCGCCTTGGCGTCCTCGCGCGAGTCCTCAAATCACGACCCAACAAGCCCGCTTAAACCCCCTCCGCACCCCCACCCTTCCCCTCGAGCCCAATCAAAAACCCTCTCAACCCCAAAACACCTCACTCACCACTCCGAAGAATCTTCTCCATCGTCCTCCCCTTCGCCAACTCATCCACCAGTTTATCAAGCCACCGGCATTTCTGCATAAACGGGTCCTCAATCTCCTCCACCCGATACCCACAAATCACCCCCGTGATGAGATGGGCATTGGCATTGAGCTCACACTTCTCGAAGAACTCCCCAAAGTTCACCCCCTTTTCGATCATCATCTCTAAATCCGCCTCCTCATAACCCGTCAGCCACTCAATCACCTCATTGAGCTCCTCCCGCGTTCGCCCCTTCCTCTCCACTTTCGCCAAATAAAGCGGATAAATCGAAGCAACCGTCATCTTCGCAACCTTTTCTGCGGTCCTTGCAGGTGGCTGTTTCATTTAAAATTGTACCCGAACACAAAAAAGAACGATTGGCAACAGCGACTCCTCAACTCTCAACATCGTCACAAACCCCGCAACCCAGCAGCGCCAACTCAGACAAGATCACCTTCAGGCATGCGAACGCATCTGACCATCTAACAACAGCGATATCCAATTTCGAAATTGGAATTCCAGCCTTCATTTAGCTTTCAACTCAGTCTTCGGCGCAGAACATCACCACCGATTACCGGATGGAAACAACTCCGCTTTGCCTCTTGACCAACTGGCAGCCATAGTAACGTCAAGCATGAGGCACGGCTGACCGGGAGCGCGCGCACGATGCGGGACTGGGGTTGGAATTACGTTGAATCATTTGAACTCGGAGCGGGTCAGCCGTTGCTCTCCATGCGCTTGTTATACCTTTGTTCGTTGCGGAAATCGGCGGCACTCCTCGGCTATCGCTGCCGCAGCAGATTCAAAGTCTTCCCGAGCAAAGGGAATGTCGACCCAGAGATCCTCCATGCCTGCTCCGTCACTTGGAGCCCATCCGGGTCGCGACTCCAGTTCGAAGAGAATGCGGAGAATCTGCGGATCACTCTCAGCGCGATACTGGAACTTGAGATTGGGCTCGATAAAGTCGATCTCTGATGATTCCGCTGGATTCTTAGTGATCGATGCCAGCCAGGTGCCGAGTTCGCGGAGTTCGTATGTCAGAAGTGAGGGGTCGGTCGCTGTCCACGACCCCTCCGGATGTAAAACGTCGATTCGGATGTTCAGCCAGTTCGAATCGTAGTCCTCGTTTTCGAGCTCGGGGAATTGGTATCCGGCGACATGAAGCGCGAACGATCTGGTGCTGTCTTTGACGAGCTTCATTTCTTGATATAACAGTAGGTTTGAACAGCGCCCGAAGGGCGTCGGTTCAACCCCCCCTATTTGTCCCCCCGCTCCCCTTACGGTCGATTCTAAATATCGGACACAATCGTCAAGCAAAAAGTGTTCATGAGAACATTTTTCTTGATTTCTCCTCCTCCCATCCCTTTCACCATTCCCGTTTCACAATTCACCCTTCGGCTGCTATGCAGCCGGAATGGTCACCGTCTTCGCCCCCGCCACCGTCGCCAACGTCGCGTGCGGCTACGACGTCCTCGGCTTCGCCATCGACGGCCCCGGCGACTTCATCAAGGCCTCCTTCGCCGACAAACCCGGCCTCCGCATCACCCACATCACCGGCGACGACGGCAAACTCCCCATCGACCCCGAGAAAAACACCGCCACCGTCGCCGCCCTCGACCTCCTCCACCACCTCGGCAAAACCGGCCTCGGCATCGAGCTCGAAATCCACAAACGCATGCCCTTCTCCTCCGGCCTCGGCTCCTCCGCCGCCTCCGCCGTTGCCGGCGCCTTCGCCGTCAACGCCCTCCTCGGCGAACCCCTCTCCAAAAAACAACTCCTCCCCTTCGCCGTCACCGGCGAAGCTGCCGCCTCCGGCTCCAAACACGCCGACAACGTTGCTCCCTGCCTCTTCGGCGGCATCATCTTCATCCGCGACAACGCCACCCTCGACTTCATCGAACTCCCCGTCCCCGACCAACTCCACGCCGCCGTCATCTATCCTGAAATCGAAATCCCCACCAAAACCGCCCGCGAAATCCTCCCCACCGACTTCCCCCTCAAAAACCTCACCACCCAAATCGGCAACCTCGGTGCCCTCCTCTCCGGACTCTACACCGCCGACTACCAACTCATCGGCCGCTCCCTCCACGATCACATTGCCGAACCCCACCGCCAAAAACTCATCCCCGAATTCTACCCCGCCAAACAAGCCGCCCTCGCCGCCGGCGCCCTCGGCTTCTCCATCTCCGGCGCCGGCCCCTCCGTCTTCACCCTCTCCCAAGGCCCAGCCACCGCCCAAAAATCCGCCGAAGCCATCTCCCGAATCTTCTCCAACATCCCCCTCAAAAACTCCACCTACCTTTCCCCCATCTGCCCCCAAGGCGTCCGCACCGTCGACAACATCCCGGGAGTCAGCTAACAGTCCGACCACAGAGAAACTTCAAGTTTTCAGCAAACCCATGCCCACCCAGTTCTTCAGCACCAACAACCGCGCCAACGTCCAGCCCCTCAAGGAAGCCGTCCTCCGCTCCCTCCCCGCCGACCGTGGCCTCTACATGCCCGAAGACATCCCCTCCCTCCCCGAAGCCTTCTGGCAAACCTGGCGCGACCTGCCCCTCGCCGAACTCGGCTTCCAAGTCACCAGACACCTCTTCCAAGGCGCCATCCCCGACGACGAACTCCAGCCCCTCGTCCACGACGCCATCAACTTCCCCGCTCCCCTCCACAAACTCACCGACACCCTCTCCGTTCTCGAACTCTTCCACGGCCCCACCCTCGCCTTCAAAGACTTCGGCGCCCGCTTCATGGCCCGCCTCATGGGCCATCTCACCAAAGATGATAACCGCGACCTCACCGTCCTCGTCGCCACTTCCGGAGATACGGGAGGAGCCGTAGCCAGCGCCTTCCACAACGTCCCCGGCACCCGCGTCATCATCCTCTACCCCTCCGGAAAAGTCTCTGCCCTCCAGGAAAAACAACTCACCACCCTCGGCGGCAACATCACCGCCCTCGAAGTCGACGGCACCTTCGACGACTGCCAACGCCTCGTCAAAGCCGCCTTCGCCGACCGCGAACTCTCCGAAAAACTCAACCTCACCTCCGCCAACTCCATCAACATCTCCCGCCTCATCCCCCAATCCTTCTACTACTTCGAGGCCGCCCGCCAACTCCCCGAAGACATCCTGCCCACCTTCATCGTCCCCTCCGGAAACTTCGGCAACCTCACCGCCGGCCTCCTCGCCCACCGCATGGGACTCCCCATCGAAAAATTCATCGCCGCCACCAACGCCAACGACGTCGTCCCCGCCTACCTACGAGACGGACAGTATCTCCCCAAACCCTCCGTCGCCACCATCTCCAACGCCATGGACGTCGGCGCCCCCTCCAACTTCGCCCGCATGGTCGACCTCTTCGCCCGCCCCGATCATCCCGACGCCGAATCCCTCACCGACATCGACGCCCACCCCGGCATGACCACCACCCTCTCCGGCGCCAGCTACACCGACGCGGAAACCCGCACCGCCATCCGCGAAGTCTGGGACACCTACCACTACGCCATGTGCCCCCACACCGCCGTCGGCTACCTCGCCGCCCAAGACACCCCCTCCAATGGCCACCAAATTGTCCTCGCCACCGCCCACCCCTCCAAATTCCTCCCCACCATGGAAGAAGAACTCGGCCAGGGCACCATCGACATCCCCCACCGCCTCGCCATCCTCGCCAACGAACCCAAGGTCGCCATACCGACTTCTAAAGAAGAACAACCCTTCTTCGACTGGCTCAAAACCCCCTCATAATCGTAGCTGCGTTGGTAACAACGCAGGCTGAAATGACGTCTCGACACCCTAACAGCAGACCCCCACCGCCTCTTGTTGCAAAAATCAAACTTGTCCCATCCCCCGGGAATAAACCCTCCCACCCCCCACTCTCATCGGCATGCAAAACACAATCATTGCCGAAAGAACCGCCCGCGTCGTAGCTGCCCTCATCTTGCTGCAAACCCTCTTCTTCAAGTTCACTGGAGCTCCTGAATCCATCCACATCTTCTCCACCCTCGGCATCGAACCCTGGGGACGCTACGCCTCCGGAATCGCCGAACTCATTGCTGCTGTCCTCCTCCTCCTTCCCAACCGCTCCCTCACCGCCCTCGGCTCCCTCCTCAGCCTCGGCGTCATCAGCGGAGCCATCCTCGCCCACCTCACCAAGCTTGGCATCGTCGTCCAAAACGACGGCGGCA
This sequence comes from Verrucomicrobiota bacterium, assembly GCA_039186735.1. Lineage (GTDB taxonomy): Bacteria > Verrucomicrobiota > Verrucomicrobiia > Verrucomicrobiales > Akkermansiaceae > Roseibacillus. The sequence continues at coordinate 6,005 of JBCCZX010000179.1, forward strand.
CCCTCTTCGCCATGGCCCTCGTCGTCTTCCTCGCCTCCGCCTTCATCCTCGCCCGCACCTTCCGCCACCTTCCCATTCTGGGGTCACGACTACCCGAACTCCAAAAGGCATAAAAATTCTTTGCGCTCGGCTCCCTCATCGCGGTGAATCCCCTCATGACCAAAGCCGAGCGCGACTTCCTCTTCACCCTCCTCGAA
>JBCCZX010000180.1:0-6101 GCA_039186735.1 Verrucomicrobiota bacterium
CCTCAATCCCAAACCGTTCCTTCTCCAAAATCCCCTCACCCTTCACCTCCACAAACCGAACCCCCTCCGGCAACCCCAAAACCTCCCGCCCCATCCGCTTCGCCCATCGCCCCGACCACCCATCCCGCTCCTCCAACCGCCGCACCACCCCCGTCTGCAAACACTCCACCCAGTCCACTTCTCTCTCCTCCGCCCAAGCCTTCACCCGTAAATCCCGCGCATACGTCACCCCGTTCCCCGTCTCCTCATGACTCCACAACCGCACCTCCCCCAACTCCCCCCGCAAACCCTCAAAAACCTCCTCAACCACGCCCACTCGCGTTACCAACTCCCCTCCCAACTTCCTCAACTCCTCATCCACCTCTCGCAAACACTCCTCCTGAAACAAAAAATGCCTCCCCGAAAAATCCCCCGCCTCCATCACCTCACGCTCATAAACAAACACCACCACCACCCCGTTCCCCGTCCCCGCCGCTCGCCAAAGCGCCTCATGATCCGCCACCCGCAAATCCTTCTTCAGCCAAACAATCTCGACCACACACACCCCTCGCCCAAAAACCCCGAAATGCAAAAAACCAAACTCCGCAAAAGGACCACTGCCAAATCAACGTAACCTCCCCCAACCATGCACCTCCTCCCAAAACTTGCCCTCTTCCTCCTCGCCCCCACCCTCGCCTGGTCCGAACCCATCACCATCACCATCACCATCCAACCCGAGTTCACCCGCGCCATCGAAGGCATCTCCAAACTCGACCGCAAAAAATACTTCAACCTCGCTGACTCCGGACAAAGGTTTCTCCAACGCCTCAATAACCCAGACCTCTTCAATCAGCTCACCCAGGAACTCGACATCCATCTCGGTCGCAACCTCGGCCCCGTCGCCTACCGCGGCCGCCCCGTCAAAGAAGATCCTGAACGCCCCGGCCACGCCCACCTCCCCACCCTTCTCAACAAACTCAACGCCGAACCCGTCTCCCCCGAGCTCGCCAACCACTTCGGCTCCTCTCTCGACATCGCTGCCCACGGGCAACCCGGCACCTACCCGGAGTTCATGGGTAACTGGCGGCCCGCCGCCCTCAAAGACATACCCATGAAAAAAGGCGCCTACGGCATCCCCAAACAATCCCGCGCCTCCGCCGAACTCGCCGCCCACGTCCTCAAATACGGCTACAACGACCTCACCCGCCCCCGCTACTTCGAGCCCATCAATGAGCCCAGCTGGGCCTTTCTCACCGAGCCCGAAAAGATCGCCCGCTGGCACCTCGACATGAAAGAGGAGGTCCAAAAGCTCAACCCCGACATCCTCGTCGGCGGCCCTTGCAACCCCGTCGGCTACTTCTACGGTCAAAACTACAAAAGCTTCAACGGCATCAAAAATTTCATGGAAGCCACCAAGGGCCAACTCGATTTCTACTCCTTTCACATCTACGACTACTACCGTTGGAACGAAGACCATTTCACTGCCGCAACCCTGAGCGGCCTCCCCCTCGAAGGCGTCCTCGATCTCGTCGCCAACTACAGCAAACTCGCCTTCGGGTCTACTAAGCCCATCGTTGTGAGTGAACACGGTGGCTACGCCAGTGGCAGCAGCAGCACCATCCCCCTCGTTGAAGACATCGCTCGCACCCAACAACAGCCCAAGCAAGAAGACTTCGCCTGGAAACTTGACGCCCGCCGCATCCACAACTTCCTCCTCCTCGACTCCGTCATCGCCAACACCCTCACCTTCATGGAGCACCCCCACGTCATCCAGAAAGCCGTCCCCTTCATCCTCCTCGAATCCAAAAGCTGGGACCCCGAATACTACGCCAGCCTGCTAGTCGCCGAAAACTTCGACAAAAAATCCAAGACCTGGATCCCCACCGGCCTCCTCGACTTCTACCGCCTCTTCCAAGACGTTCGCGGCGACCGCATCCTCGCCACCTCTCCCGTTCCCGACATCCAAGTTCGCGCCTTCCGCGACAACAATCAGGTCACCGTCGTCCTCCACAATCTCTCTTCAAAACCAGAAACCCTCGCCCTTTCTCTCCCCAAACCCAACTCCTCCACCCTGCGCCGCTTCTCCCGCCAGTCCGACCTCCGCGCCTGTCTCACAACAAGCACTTGGAACACCCAACCCCTCACCCTCGGCGCCGACGAAACCATAGTCCTCACCACCTGCTACAACAAACCTCTCCCCGCTCCCACCCTCACCAAAGAAACCATCCACTACGCCAACCAAGTCCTCATCCCCGAACAACCCGACCAGCAAACCACCATCACCATTCCCCCCAGCAAAACACGAACTGCGGCCACCCTCCGCATCTCCTTCAACCGCCCCCACCAATCCTCCCGCGAACTAACCCTCCTCTTCAACGGTCACCCTTTCACCACCACCACCGCCGACTGTGAAGATCACTTCGACCACCCCGACCACGGCTTCACCGCCACTCGTTTTATCAACATCCCCCTCGACTGGCTCCAAACAACGAACACCATCGAACTCCAGTCACCAGCCAACCAACCTGGCAAAATCGGAGCCATCACCCTCCGCATCCAAGAAAGAAGTTCCCAAAACTAACCGTTCTTCCAACTATCAGGGAACCAAACACCAAATCCATGCTCCGACTCCTTCTTCTTCTCGCCACTCTCCTTCGCCTTCACGCCGAATCCCCCAACGTCCTTTACGTCCTCGTCGACGACATGGGCTTTGCCGACGTCGGAGTCAACGGCTGCACCGACATCCCCACTCCCCACCTCGACGCCCTCGCCAAGTCCGGAATCAACTTCACTGCTGGTTACGTGACTCACCCCTACTGCTCGCCCTCACGCGCCGCCATCATGTCTGGTCGCTATCAGGCCCGCTTCGGCCACGACTGCAACCCCCAGCAGTCTTTCGAAGACCACACCCAGGGCATCCCCGCCTCCGTCAAACTCCTCCCCGCCCGCCTCGAGGAACAGGACTACACCACCGCCCTCATCGGCAAATGGCACCTCGGCCACGCCGACCCCTTCAAGCCTCGCAATCGCGGCTTCGACCATTTCTGGGGCTTCCTCGCCGGTGGCTACAGCTACTGGGGACACCCTTCCAAAAAGAATCCCGGCGACCCCATCTACGAGAATGACCGTATCGTCGCCCCCGACGAAATCACCTACATGACCTCCGATCTTGGTCATCAGGCCATCAAGTTCATCAAAAACAACCCTGACAAACCCTGGTTCTGCTACCTCTCCTACAGCGCTCCTCACGCCCCCGATCAAGCTCCCAAAGAGGTCATCGCTCGCTTCGCGCACATCGAAGATTACAAACGAAAAATGTATGCCGCCCTCGTCAGTTCACTCGACGACTCCGTCGGCGAAGTCATCGCAGCCCTCGACGAACTCGGCATTCGCGAAAACACCCTCGTTTTCTTCCTCAGTGATAACGGTGGCCGCCACCCCAGCGCCGACAACGGCATCTACCGTGGACACAAAGGCCGTACCTACGAAGGCGGCGTCCGCGTTCCCTTCATGGCCTCCTGGCCCTCCCAAATCCCCGCCGGCCAAACCTCGACCGAGGCCGTCTCCTCCCTCGACCTCTACGCCACCATCCTCGAACTCGCCGGCGCTTCTGATCCTGGTGCCGACGGCATCAACCTTCTCTCCCACCTCAAAGACCCCACCACCCCTCTACCCACTCGGCCGCTCTTCTACCGCATCAGCGGCGGCTGGGGCTACGCTATTAGCGACTCCAAATACAAACTCGTCAAACCCGGCTGGAAGGACGAATTCGAACTCTACGACATCCAGGCCGACCCTAGCGAAGAGAACAACCTCATCGCCAAACTCCCCCTCGTCGCCAGCCAGCTTCTCCTGCAATATCAGGACTGGAACAAAGACAACATCGCCCCTCTCTGGGACGATCCCCACAAAGCCAACGTCGACAAAGAACTCCGCGGCGAATCCCTGAACTAACCGAAACAAAGTTACCCAAAGTAACAACACCCTTGGCGATTCCTCTCGCCTGAACTTATCAATCTATCTACAAATTAAGGTAGCAAGGAAGTCATGGCGAAAATCAGATACGCGAAGGGCCCCGTAGTCTACTTGTACGATTCAACAAATTTATCGACCAAGAAACGCCAGCTTCTCTGGGGGGACTGGCTCAGAATTGGAGACGACATCAACGACGACTGGGCCGAAGTCAATTGGGGACAAGAGACCTTTGCCATCAAGAAAACCGACTACCAGAAGGAGCGACTACTTGAGATGATCTTTCTCGACGTCGGTCAAGGCGACGGTTGCATCCTCACCGCTCCCATGGCTGGAGCGAAGGAACGCATCATCATCATCGACGCCGGTAAAGGAGATCACATGGATGGCTACCTCAATTACCGATTCCGGGACTTCAAAAACAAGTTCACTTTTCATGCTGCAGTTGTCACTCATCCCGACTCTGACCACTACCGTGGCTTCCAAAAAATCTTTGATAACGAAAACATCGGCTTCGAAAACGTCTATCACAACGGAATCATGGAACGGGAAGGAGACGATCTCCTTGGCCCCGTTAACGATGGCTACCTCACCGACATCAAATCCTCAAAAACCTCTGCTCGTCAGCTCTACTCAAACTCAGCCATTCGGGGTTCGAAATGGTACCCCCAACTGATGTGGACAGCCCTCAACAGCGACCGCTTCGAAAACGTGAAGATGCTCTCCACATTCCACGGTAAGAAGGAAGATGGACGCACCTGGATGCCAGGCTTTGCTCCTTCCGACCAACCCGATTTCACAATCGAAGTCCTTGGCCCAGTAGTTGAAAGAACACCGAGCGGAAAAAGGGGACTACGCACCTTCCCCAGCAAAATGGGACGGACCTCGATGAATTCCGGCAAGACCAAGAATGGGCATTCCATTCTCCTTCGATTACAGTATCGAGGATTCTCGGTTCTCTTTGGAGGCGATCTCAACACTCCAGCCGAACACTTTCTAATGCGACACTACGGCAACGAGGGAAATGCGCCCACCACGATTGCTGAAACCAACAACATGATCGAAGCAGCCTCCAAGCACTTTGGGGTCGACGTCATGAAGTGCTGCCATCACGGTTCATCCGATGTCACCGACGAATTCCTCGAAGCCACCGCACCCGCAGGCTTCGTTGTCTCCTCGGGCGATGAAGAAACCCACGTTCACCCTAGACCCGATCTTCTCGGTCTCTTGGGCCGCAAAGGCCGCGGCCATCGTCCGCTGATTCTCTGCACCGAGATCCTGCGCTCAACTCGCGAAAAAGAAGACCAGTCTCTCCGCAAGAAACTGAACAGGCTGGTCGAGAAAATTGAGGAGGAAACCGACCCTGATAAAGAGAAGGATCTCAGAGCAGAACGAGAGGAAATTCTCGACGAACTCTTCAAGAAAAACGTGGGTGTCTACGGCGCAATCAACCTGAGAACAGACGGAAAAAAGGCCGTGATAGCATTCCGAAAAGAAGTTCCAAGTAAAACCAATCGATGGTTTTATTATGAATTAGAGCCCGACGAAAACGGTCAATTTCAAATCCTTCATAAGGATGGACACTAACCGATAGAAGCTCCTCAGCTAACTCTCAATGCTATCCAATAGAATCTCGAGAAAACGCTCGAGATAGGGATTCGGAGAATCCGGATTTGAAAAACTCATCACCGACGTATTCGGCAATTCCGGCAGAATACCCTCGATAATCGTCTCCCGATCCGCCACCGCCGAAAACGGCAACACGCTCACCCCCAAACCCGCATCAACTGCCGAACAAACGGCCTCTACCGAATTCGCTTCAATCGACATTTTCCAAGCCCTCCCCACTTTGGTCAACAAATCAAAAGCCAACGCGCGATAGCTACACGGAGAAGGCATCAAGACCAAATCAACTTCCTCTTCCTCCTCGACACACAAACTCTCTTTCCCAATCCACACCAATTTATCTTCCCACAACAAGCGCCCTTTTGCTCCCTCCGGATTCGCAATCACCAAATCCAACTCCCCCCTATCCAGCGCTTCTAACATCTCCGAACTCATCCCCAGCACCAAACTCAAGTCACAATTTGGATGCGCCCGCCGAAACCTTCCCAGCGTATCCGACAGATGAACCGGCGCCAAATAATTCG
>JBCCZX010000181.1:0-6071 GCA_039186735.1 Verrucomicrobiota bacterium
CGGGGGTCGGAGATTCAGGTGGCGGATTATGAGGCGCGGAATTTGCGGGGGGATATGGTGATGAACGGGAAGCGGCCGTTGGGGGTGGGATTTTGCCTGGATGTGGGGGAGCGGTTGGCGGGGGCGCTGGCGCATTTGCATGCGAATGGGTTGGCGCATCGGGATATGAAGCCTTCGAATGTGATTTTTCTGAAGGGGAAGGCGTGTTTGGCGGACATCGGTTTGGTGGCGGCGCGGGATCAGCGGACGTTTGTGGGGACGGAGGGGTTTGTGCCGCCCGAGGGTCCGGGTTCGGCGGAAGCGGACGTGTATGCGTTGGGCAAGGTGATCTACGAGATGGCAACAGGGAAGGATCGGTTGGAGTTTCCGGAGTTACCGGATGAGCCGATTCCGGCGCCGGAGCGGAAGAAGTGGTTGTCGTTGAACAGGCTGATTTGTGATGTTTGTGAGCCACGCTTGAAGAAGCGTGGGATTCAGGAGGCGGAGGATTTGGAGCATGCCTTGGGGGTGTTGCGGCGGATGGGGCGTTTGCGGAAGAAGAGGCCGCCCGTCGGGTTGGCGATGGTGAGTCTTTTTGTGACTTTGGGATTGTTTGTTTTGGCAGTGAGATCGATGCCGGGGTTGACTTTGGAAGGAGGGGAGAGGTCGGTGGTGCCGGTGCCGCGATCGAGTTTTGTGACGATTACGAGTTCGCCGGAGGGGGCGGATGTGTCGATTCAGGGGGGAGCGTATTTGGGGGTAACGCCGTACGGGCCGCAGGAGTTTCCGATGGGAGCGGAGTTGAATTTGGTGTTTCGGATGGCGGGCCATGAGGAGGTGGAGTTTTCGCGGGTGCTGTTAGCGCCGGAGATGGTTTTGGGAGCGGAGTTGAAGAGGAAGCCGCCTGAGGACGGTTTGCCGTGGCGGGATTTTTTGGGGCAGTTGTATTCGCCGGAGCCGGATGGGTCGCATTTGATGACTTATTTTGTGGGGCCGAATGAGATGTGGAGTTCGCCGGTTTCGAAAGGAGGGGGCTGGAAGAGGCAGGATGTGAGTGAGAATGGGGAGTGGCGGCCAGTGGTGTTTGCGACGGAGGAGGTGGCGCGCCGTTTTGTGGTGTGGCTGGAGAAGCGGAGCGAGGAGGACGGGATTGTATCGGATCGGTTTCGGATGAGTGCGGAGTATGGGTTGCAGAGTCAGGTTGGGGGTGGGGAGTCTGAGTTGTGGGAGGTGGGAATGCGACCGTTTCGGGTGAGGATTGAGCCGGTGCCGCGGGCCTTGCTGACGATGAGTTCGGAGCCGGCGGGGGCGTTTGTGTATTTGGATGGGACTTATGCGGGTTCGACTCCGTTGGAGGAATTGGAGTGGCCTCCGGGGGAGGTGACCATGACTCTCGAGCGGGAGGGGTATGAGGATTATGAGGTCAGGGTGAATCTCGTAGCGGGGGAAGAGTTGGTGTTGCCGTTGGTGAGTTTGAAGGAGACGCAGGGGATGCCGTGGCAGGTGGCGAGTTGGAAGAATTCGCTGGGAATGGTGTTTGAGAAGGTGAATGAGCAGTTGTTGGTTTCCAAGTGGGAGACGCGGGTGAGGGATTTTGAGTCGTATTTGAAGGAGGCTAAAGTGCCGTGGCCGCCGTTGCCGGATTATGCGCAGACGCAGGAGCATCCGGCGGTGAATGTGACACGGGATCAAGCGGAGGCGTTTTGTGTGTGGTTGACGGAGCGAGAGCAGGCGGAGGGACGAATTCGGAAGCGGGAGCGTTATCGTTTGCCGACAGATGTGGAGTGGACTTTGATGGTGGGGGACGTGGTGAAGCCGGGAGATACGCCGGCGGAGCGGGCACGATTCGAGGGGCCGGGGTATCCGTGGGAGGGTGGTTTTCCGCCAGAGGAGAAGGTGGCGAATTTGGCGGGTGAGGAAGGTCTGGGGGAGCGGCCAGGGAGCCGGATGATCGAGGGGTATAATGATGGTTTTGTCCAGGCGGCGAAGGTGGGGAGTTTTCCGCCGAACGAGTTTGGATTGCACGATTTGGGAGGGAATGTGCGGGAGTGGGTGGGTGATTCGTATTTGGGGGAGAACGGTGGTGATGAGTTTGGGAATCGGCCGTTAGGGACGACGCGTGGGGGGGCGTGGGATGATTATGATCGGGAGCAATTGAGGAGTGGGAAGCGGCGTCCGGTGCCGCCGGATACGGTGGGATCTTCTTTTGGATTTCGGGTCGTGCTTGCCAAAGAAGATCCGTTGGAAGAGAACGAGGGGGAATTCGAAGACGATGGTCGAGATTACAGTGGATTATGAGGGTGAGCTGCATTGTGCGGCTTTGCATGGGCCTTCGGGAAGTCAGTTGAGCACGGATGCCCCGGTGGATAACGAGGGGCGGGGAGAGTCGTTCTCGCCGACGGACTTGGTGGCGACGGCGCTGGGGACTTGTATGGCAACGGTGATGGGGATAACGGCGCGGCGAAAAGAGGTGGATTTGGCGGGTTTGAAGATTCGAGTGAAGAAGGGGATGTCGGAGGATGCGCCGCGGCGGATTGCCCGTTTGGAGGTTTCGATAGAGTTGCCTTTACCAGAGGATCATGCGGAGGCGAAGTTGCTGAAGGGGGCTGCGCTGGGGTGTCCGGTGCATCACAGTTTGCATCCCGATATTGAGGTGCCGGTGGAGTGGATTTGGCGATGATGAGGGTTGCAGAGGAGGGGAAAGCGGAGAAGGTTGTGGCTCTTGAGTGGGAATTTCAGTCGTAAGTTGGCGGGACGGTATTTGAATCCGGTGCGTTCGCATGTTTCGGCGATTACGTTGATTTCGATGGTGGGGGTGATGTTGGGGGTGGCAGTTTTGATAGTGGTGTTGTCGGTGCATGCGGGTTTTGAGCGGGAGGTGAAGCGGTTGTTGCTGGGGTTTGCGCCGCACGTGGAAGTGCAGGATTTGCGAGGACCGGTGAGGGATTGGAATGAGCTAGGGGAGAAGTTGGCGGAGGTGAAAGGGGTGGAGGGGAGTTATGCGATTATTCAGAATTACGTGCTGGCGGATACGGTGGAGAGCCGGAGTCCGATTTTGTTTCGGGCGATCGATACGGAGGATGAGGGGCAGATTGCGGCACTGGACGAGTTATTGGTGAAGGACGAGTTTCCGGGCAGTCGTGCGGATATGGGTTTGGATGAGTATGCGGTGGTGTCGCGGCAGTTGGCGCTGAGTTTAGGATTGGATGTGGGAGACGAGGTGGAGGTTTATGCATCGTCAAATTTTGACGAGGTGCAGGCGGCGTTCGAGCGGACGGAAGAGGAGCCACTGAAGGAACGGTTTGAGGAGGTTTTGCGGGCTTCTTTAAAGGAGGCAAAGAGTTTGTCCGGTTTGAGGGAGGTTCCGGAAGCGGATTGGAACGCGTTCTATGTTCCGTTGGCCAATTTGTATGAAGAGGACATGCGGCCTGGGGAGCGGGAGCTGTTAGAAGAAGTTTACGAAGCTCTGGATGATGAGTTGAGGGTGCCGAAGGATGAGGAGCGGAAGGTCTTTGTTCCTGAACAAGCCATTTGGAAAGAGGTTCAGGGGGCTCTCACTCGGATTCTTGAGCTGGATGTGGAGGCTGAGGATGCAGAGGTGTTGAAGAATTTGAAGGAGATTGTTCTGCCCAAGAAGTTAAAGGTGTGGGGGGTTTATGGTGATACGAAACGAACGCAGGGTCCGCAGATGTTTATTCCGCTACCGGTGGGTCGGGAGTTAACAGGATTGGATGGGGCACAAGTTGTGGCGGTGCGACTCGAAGATCCGTATTTGGCGTATCAAGCGGGGGAGAGAATTCAAGGGGCATTGGGAGACATGTTTTATGTGAGTACGTGGATGGATCGGCACCAGGCGCAGTTTTCGTTGATTCGGACGGAGCGGATGATGATGACTTTTGCGTTGTCGTTTATCGGCTTGATTTCGGCCTTCAGTATCATGGCGGTGATGTATACAGTGACGATTCAGAAGAAGCAGGAAATCGGGGTAATGAAGGCTTTGGGGGCGACTGGTGAGCAGATTTCGTGGGTGTTTTTATGGCAGGGTTTGGTCGTGGGGTTCTTCGGGGCATTAGGTGGGGTGGGGCTGGCGCTCTTGGTGATTTGGAACCGGGCAGAAATTCAGGCGATGTTGGCCCGGGTGGGGATGGATCCATTTCCAGCTGACTTTCAGGGGTTTTCAGTGATACCTGCGGAGATTATGCCTGGTTATATGGCTGCGATTGCTTTTGTTGCGTGGTTGTTGTGTGGCTTGGCAGCGCTGGTGCCGGCACTGGTTGCGGCGAATCATGATGCGGCGAAGTCGTTACGAAACTTATAGGAGTGGGGAGATGGAGTTTTGGTTGATTGAGAATGGGGAGAAGTTGGGTCCGTTTCCCGATTATGAGATTCGTTCACGGCTGAGGGACGGTCGCCTCAAGTCATCAGAGAAAATCTGGTATGCTGACTTGAAAGAATGGACTGTGGTTGGCGATGTCGACTTGTTTGTTGATGAGCTGGAAGAGGAGGTCGAGGACTTGGAGGAGCCGGTAGTCGAACCGCCACCTCTGCCTAGAGAATTGTTTCTTTGGAGAAGGTTTGGTGCGCGGTGGTTTGATTGGGTTGTTTATCAGGCTGTTTTATTTGCGCTGCTCACGGTGAGTGGGGTGGATATTGCGGTGCTCACGCAGTCGCCTTGGTTTTTTCTGTTGTGGATTTTGCCGTGGGCTTTTGTGGAGTCGGTCTTGTTGTCGAGTTGGGGTACGACGCCCGGAAAGTGGTTAGTCGGTCTAACAGTAAGAAATGAGGATGGGAGCAAGCTTACGGCTTGGCCTGCTATTCGTCGCTCGATGCGGGTGATGGTTCTGGGAATGGGATTCGGGATGAACCTCTTGACGTTGGTTTGTCACGGGATTTCGGCTTGGTTCTTGGTGAAGAAAAAGGTGGTTTTATGGGACACACCGACGGGGGTTCAGTTGGTGAGGACGAGAAGTAGCCCGGAGCGTTGGTCAGCTTTTGGAATCGGTTTGGCTTTGGCATTGATGATGAATGCGGCTTTACAGCTTCCGGTGGTGATCGAGCAGGGGAAGAAGAGGATGACTCCCGAAGAGCGGGCTCGTTGGGAGAAGATTTTTCCAGAGTGAAGGCACAACTCGGGCTTGCTCGGAAGTCAGAAAGGCAGACAGCTTGGGCGAGTGAAGGATGTGGTCTATTTCGATTTGGAGACTCAGCGGAGCTTCAATGATGTGAAGGGCGACAAATCGAAGATGGGGGTCTCAGTGGCCGTGACCTATTCGACGAAGGAGGGGAAGTATCGGATTTATGGGGAGGAGGAGATGGATGAGCTTGTTGAGCAACTTTTGCGTGCTGACCTTGTAGTGGGCCACAATCACATCGACTTCGACTATCCGGTTTTACAGAAGTATACTGTTCTTGAATTGGCGGAGCAGACGGTGAATCTCGATACGATGGTAGATTTGCAAAGTTTGACGGGGCGTCGCTGGAAATTGGATGCGGTGGCTTCGGCTTCACTGGGGGTGGGGAAGAGTGCTTCAGGGGTCGATGCCTTGAAATGGTGGCAGGACTATCAGAAGACTGGAAATCGGCAGGCACTGATTGATATCGCGGAGTATTGTGCGGTGGATGTGAAGGTGACGAAGTGTGTTTATGAGTATGGGGCTGCTCATGGCTTGGTGAAGATCGACGACGGTTCAGCCCGGCCTTTGGAAGTTGCAGTCGAATGGACCGCCTGAAATTGCAGGCAAAAAAACGATTTCCGGAGTTGTTTTTATTTTTCTGAATCGCCCATTTATTCGGCATTAAGATTAAAATTTTAGAAATATTGAACAAAATATTGACCTTTTTGTCCTGATTTCTTAAATTTCAATCAACCGATTAATCTTACTGAATCGTGGTATCCTGAATTCTCTTGTTGGGATGACCTCGATTTAGTAAAGTTTTCCTGACATCTCACCCTTTTGTAATGACTGTTGACGCACCAATCCTTGCGACAGCTGGCGAAATTCGCCTCTCCAAGGGATTGACCATTGGCTATCGAGAGCCCCTTGCACGGCTTGATGAAGATATCAGCCTTGGTGCTGGAACGCACTATTTGC
>JBCCZX010000182.1:0-6042 GCA_039186735.1 Verrucomicrobiota bacterium
CCGGCACCCAATCACCTCCCTCACCAACATCGACCGCACCCTTGTCCACATCCCGGTAGGGACGCCTCGCCGAGGCGTCCGCAACCCAACACCTAACAACGCCCAAACAACCTGATCACACCTCCGCACCCGGTAACCACCAATACATAAATTCTTAATTCTTAATTATCCATTCCCCCTCGGTGGCCTCTTGTGCATGCTGTGGTAAACAAAAACAAACATCAAAAGCCCAAGCTCCTTCCCTCCTAATCTCCTGTTCAAACAACACCAAATTCCTTTCTGCCTTTGCGTCTTCGCGCGAGTGCTGAATGGTCGGAAGATCCGTGGACTTGACCCGCAAAAAAGAGACCCAGTTTTTTCCAGACGATCATCACCAACGGAACAGAGCTTGAGACCAGCTTCGCGGAACAGATGAAAATCAGAAAAAAACACGGTCCCTCACAGGCAGTTCGTCACTAGTAATCTGTTAGAACCACAAATCCTTCACCGATTGGCACGTCCAACGCGCTTTGTAGCGCTCCTGAGTTCAAGCCTTCGCCCGCGCCGCCTGCAGCGTATTCTTCATCAACATCCCGATCGTCATCGGACCCACCCCACCCGGCACTGGCGTAATCGCCGAAGCCAACTCCACGACCTCCTCATAAGCCACATCTCCCGTCAAACGATACCCCCGCTTCTTCGTCGCATCCTCCACCCGATTGATTCCCACATCGATCACCACCGCCCCCGGCTTCACAAAATCCCTCCCCACCATCTCCGGCCGTCCCACCGCCGCTACCAAAATATCCGCTTCGCGACAAACCGCTGCCAAATCCTTCGTCCGCGAATGCGCAATCGTCACCGTCGCATCCACCCCCTTCGCCACCAACAACGAGGCCATCGGCTTCCCCACAATCATACTCCGCCCAATCACCACCGCATGCTTCCCCACCGTCTCGATCCCATAATCCTTCAACAAACGCAGGCACCCCGCAGGCGTGCATGGCACGAACCCCGTCTCATCCTCCAAAACCAACTTCGCCACATTCTCTGGATGAAACCCATCCACATCCTTCGCCGGATCAATCGCCCGCACAATCGCCGCCTCATCAATCTGCGGCGGCGGCGGTGACTGCACCAAAATCCCATGAATCGAATCATCCCCATTCAACCGCTCCACCACCTCGAGCAGCTCCTCCTGCCTCGTCTCCGTCGGCAGCACAATCTTCTCCGAATGCATCCCCAACTCCCCGCACGTCTTCACCTTCGACCCCACATAAACCTTCGACGCCGGGTCCTCACCCACCAACACCACTGCCAAACCCGGCGTCACTCCCTGCTCCTTCAACTCCTCCACCTCTTGCGCGCACTCCGACAAAACCTTCGCCGACACCGCCTTGCCATCAATGATCGTCATCTCTGCCCAAATCTTGGCTCTCACCCATCGCTTCCTCCAACCTTTTCTGAAAACTGACCAACTCCTCCTCCCTCAACTCCCGTGGCACTTCAATCTCTTGCCCGAACGTCACCGCCACCCGGGAAAATGGCTTCGGAATCTGAAAACCATCCCACGTCTTCAACTCCCAAAACGATTCATGTATCACCCGCACCGGCACCAGCGGCGCCCCCGTGATCGAAGCCAACTTCACCGCCCCGGGCTGCACCCGGTATCGCGGCCCCCGCGGACCATCCGGCGTAATACAAACATGCCGCCCAGCCTCAATCTCCCGCTTCAATGCCACCAGTGCCGCCGCCCCCCGCCGCGAAGACGATCCCCGCACTGACCCCAAACCAAAACACCCAATCGCCGCCTCCAAAACCGCCCCATCTTTACTCGCACTCGTCAACACCACCGCTTGCCGATGCGGCAACAAAGTCCGCGCCGAGCTCGACCCTCCCAAAATCCGATTGTGCCACAAACAGATGACTCGAGGCTCAATCACCTCCGGACCCTCACATTCATAAATCACCTTCCCGCGCGTCGTCGCCAACAAGCCTCGCCCCACTATCCCCGCAACGCGCCCCATCAAACGCGCTTTCCAACTACTGCGTATCTCGTGGCTCGTTCCCATTCAGCCCCTCAATTCAATCCCGAACCCCGAAGACTCTCACTCAAAAACTGCCGCCGCGACAACAAATCCCGATACCTCTCATGCTCCACCTTCACCGGCTCACAACTCGTCCCCTCCACCGGCTCCGCCGCATACGCCGCAATCTCCTGATAAGTCAAATTCTCTCCACTCTCCGCAAAATAAGTAATCGCCGACTGCAGTGCCGCTCCCAGCGCCGCTCCATCCCCCGCCTTCGCTGCCGCCACCGGCAACCCCAACACATCCGACACCAACTGCCGCCACACCCGACTCCGCGACCAATCCCCCGCCACATGCACCTGCTCCGGGCGAAACCCCAACTCCATAATCCGCTGCAAACCATGCCCAAATTCCATCGCCACCCCCTCGGCCGCCGCCCGCGCCAAATTCATAGGCGTATAATTGCTCCGCTCGATCCCATGCAGCACCCCTCCCGCACTCCCCTGATTCAAAAACATCAACCCCTCCGCACCACCCGGCGCATAAGCCACCGCCTGCTCCAAATCCTCCGACTTCCATCCAAACGCTTTTCCCACCATCTCCAACGGATCCGTCGCCCCCGCACTCATCACCATCGGCATCCACTGATCGGTCCCATCACAAAACGAACTCACCATCCCCCGCGGATCCACCAACGGCTCCCCACTCACTCCCGACAACCGCCCCGTCCTCCCCAAGCTCACCGTCACCCCTCCCGACACCACATTCCCCGCCCCAATCGCTTCCATCATCGCCCGTCCCCCGCCCGCACTCACCAACACATGCCCCCCCAACCCCCACGACTGCGCCAGCTCCTTCCGAATCAATCCCTGCGCCCCCCGCGACGAACACAAGGGCGGCAAACACTCCCGCAACCGCGAATCCAAAAAATCCAAAACCTCCCCACTCCAACTCCGCGTCCGCACATCCATCAACCCCGTCGACGACGCATCCCCAAACTCCATCCGCTTCTCCCCAGTCAGCCAAAAATTCAGAAAATCGTGCGGCAACAACGCCGTCGTCACCGCCGCAAACCGATCCGGAAATCGCTTCTTCAACGCATACAAAAACGATGCCGTATTCTCCGTCCGCATCGCATTCCCCGTCAACTCAATCAAACCCGGCGGCCCTCCAAACGCCTGACTCAACTCCTCGCTATCCTCACTCAAACCTCGCTCCCCCGGCAAACACGCCGGACCCAAAATCCGATTCCGCTCATCCAACACCACCAACCCCCCCGACTGCCCACTCACCCCGATTCCCGCCACCCGCCCGCGCCCCTCACCCAGACGACCCACACACTGCCGCACCGCACGATCCACCGACGAAATCCACGAAGCCGGATCCTGCCCTTGCCCCCCCACCGGATTCACATGCTCCGCCCGCCCCTCCGCGACCACCGCCGCCAGCTCCAAATCCAATGCCACCGCCTTCGTCCGGCGCTCCGTTGTGTCCAATCCGAGGAAATACATTCCTAGCCCAAGACGCTAAAGACTCTCCGCACAAGCTGACAATCAGCAAGCCCGTCACACCACTTTCCCTTTGAGCCGCCCATCGATGCGGCTAAATTCCCCCCATGAACGAGTTCGAAGAAAAAGCCCGCGAAGCCCTCGCCAACCCCCAAAACCTCGGCGAAATGACCGACGCCGATTCCGTCGGCACCGTCGGCTCCCCCGACTGCGGCGACATGGTCCGCATGTGGCTCAAATTCACCGAAAAAGACGGCAAAAAAGTCATCGACCGCGCCTCCTTCCAAGCCTTCGGCTGCCAAACCGCCATCGCCGTCGCCTCCATGGCCACCCAACTCCTCAAAGGCAAATCCGCCGACGAAGCCCGCGCCCTCAAACCCGACGACCTCACCGGCGACCTCGGCCCCCTCCCCCCCATGAAAATCCACTGCGGTCAACTCGTCCAAAACGCCCTCACCAACGCCCTCGACGGAACCTCCACCGAATCCTCCGGCAACACCCTCGCCACCTCCATCCAACAAAACCAACCCAAAGGACAAATCCGCATCGTCCCCCTCGACGACTAACAAATCTCGTCGCTAGACCGGCTTCGACAAGGCCGCCTCCCGAACAACCCTTGCCCACCCTCAAACTCTCACCCACACTCACGTCCAATATGAACGAAGAAATCGCCCTCGCCCGCGAGGTCAACGCCATCCAAATCCCATCCGGAGACACCATCGTCCTCCCCGCCGGCACCCCCGTCGTCATCACCCAAACCCTCGGCGGCACCTACACCGTCGCCACCTCCGCCGGCCTCGCCCGCATCTCCTCCAACGACGCCGACGCCCTCGGCATCGACCCCGATGCCAAAGAACAAGCCGCCGTCGAAAACGCCGAAATGGAAGACGCCACCCTCGAAGAACAAGTCTGGCACCAACTCAAACAAGTCTACGACCCCGAAATCCCCGTCGACATCGTCAACCTCGGCCTCGTCTACGACTGCACTCTCGACGAAACCAACCCCGAAGACGTCAAAGTCGCCATCAAAATGACCCTCACCGCTCCCGGCTGTGGCATGGGCCCCGTCATCGCCGCCGACGCCCAAGCCCGCATCATGACCCTCGACAACATCGCCGACGCCAACGTCGAACTCGTCTGGGAACCCGCCTGGAATCAAGAAATGATCTCCGAAGAAGGCAAAATGAAGCTCGGAATGATTTAACTCCTCAAAACTTCCACGAAATTCCGCTCACCAACTTGAAGTCGTTCTCCTGGCTCCCCGCCGCCGGACGACTCTCGTACTTATTCTGCGCATAAACCTTGAAGCTCAGACTCGCCGACAAAAACGTCTCCAACCCCAAATCCGAAATCATCTGGTAATCCGCCGGCTCCTCCGCCGCCGCGAAAAATGCCACACTCTGGTAAAGCCGCACATAATCATTGAACCAGTGATTAAACCGCTCCCCCGCATAAAGCGTAAAATAATCATCCGGCATCCCCTGCTTCTCAAACGTATACCCCACCCCCGCTTCAAACGACAACTGCGTGTCTTCACTCTTCAACAAATACTTGCCCCCATACCCCGTCGTCGCCACCCGGTAATCAATGTTCGCCAACTGATCATACCGTCCATCCAGTCGAAAACCAAAATACCAGTTATCCTTCAACAAACGGGCCCACGACGCCGTTGCCAACAACTCATCCGTCGTCGTCTCACGATTATCCTCACCATACGCATAAGTGAAGTTTCCAAAAATCTCATCATCCCCGAACTCTTTGTCGATCGTCAGACTCGCCGTCAAAAACAACGCATCACTATTCCCCTTCGCCAAACTCGCCCCCAAATCAAAACTACTCGTCCACTCATGCTGATCATCATGCCCCGGCACCGCCACCCGCGACCGATGCTTCTGCACCCGCTCCAACTGCCCCCCCGTCCCAATCGCACTCACCGCCGCCGGCAACGACACCACACCCAACAAAAACAGGAGGACCCACCACTTCATAACCGATCCATACACCACCCCCCGTGCCAGTGCCGACCGATTCTCAGTCAGCCCCGTCAACCTTGATGCTCAATCGCTTCTGCCACCCTCATCCCGTCCAATGCCGCCGAAACAATCCCCCCCGCATACCCGGCCCCCTCCCCACAAGGATACAAACCCGCCACCTCCGGATGCTGCAAATCCTCCCCCCGCGGCACTCGCACCGGACAACTCGTCCGCGTCTCAAAACCAATCATCAACGCCTCCTCCGTCACATACCCCCGCATCCGCTTCCCAAACTTCCGCAAACCCACCTGCATCCTCTTCACAACAAACTCCGGCATCAACTCATCCAACCGCGCACTCCTCAACCCCGGAAAGTAACTCGTCTCCGGCAAACTCGCCGACTCCTTCCCCGCCAAAAAATCCACCAAACGCTGCCCCGGTGCCACCTGCCCCTTCTCACCCTCCCCATTTCCCGCCCGCTTCGCCACCCGCTCCAGCTCCTTCTGAAAACGAATCCCCCGCCGCACATCCTCCCCCGGCAAATCCGACGGC
>JBCCZX010000183.1:0-6034 GCA_039186735.1 Verrucomicrobiota bacterium
ACTGCTCCGCATCATAGCCCGCATGCTCCAGCGCAGGGTGGTGACGATGGTTAGGCCGCCGTTGGAGAGGTTTTTTTTTGAGAGGATGTCTTCGAGTTCGGCGCGGATGATGTTGAGGGTCCAGCCGGTTTGGGCGGTGGTGGGTTTTTGGATGCGGAGGGGTTCTTTTTTGGCGGCTTCGGCTTCTCCTTCGGTGAGGAAGCCGAAGCGGACCATGGAGTCGAGGGTGGAGTCGCGTTCGCGTTTGGCGCGGTCGGGGTAGCGGAAGGGGGTGAAGGCGTTGGGGCCGCGGATGATGCCGGCGAGCATGGCGGCTTCGGAGAGGGTGAGGTTTTTGGCGGGTTTACCGAAGTAGTTTTGGGAGGCGGTTTCGACGCCGCGGAAGGAGTGGCCCCAGAAGATGCGGTTGATGTAGGCTTCGAGGATTTCGTCTTTGGAGTATTGGGCTTCGATGCGGAAGGCGACGGCGATTTCGAGGAATTTGCGGTCGAGTTCGATGAGGCGGGAGTCGAGGCCGGCGCTTTTGAGGGTGGGGGATTCGAGGTCGAAGGAGTTGCGGGCGAGTTGCATGGTGATGGTGGAGCCGCCTTGGGCCATGCCGCCGCGTTTGATGTTTTCGAGGAGGGAGCGGGCGATGCCGAAGGGGTCGACGCCGAAGTGGCGGTGGAAGCGTTTGTCTTCGCGGGCGAGGAGGGCGTCTTCGAAGACTTTGGCGACTTCGGAGAGGGGGATGATTTGGCGGTTTTCGCCGTGCATGCGGCCGATTTCTTTTCGGGAGCGGTCGAGGATGATGTTGCGCCCCGGCATTTCGCGGACTTGGGTGAGGTCGTAGGGGGTGGAGCGGAAGGCGTAGAGGGTGGCGAAGGCGAGGCCGAGGAAGAGGGTGAGGGTGGCTGCGGCACCGGCGAAGCGGGTGGTTTTGCGGAGGACGGGGTGCCAGGTGCGGGAGAGGTGGCGGAGGAGGTAGTAGGGCCAGAAGAGGAGGCGGAGGAGGAGTGGTGCTGGTTTGTCGGTGTGTTTTTTGGGGCGCTTTTTGGGAGCGCGGCGTCGGTTTGTTTTCCGTTTCTTCGGCATGCTGCTTGGTGCAGTAGCGAAGCTAGGACCGGGATTTGGTCCTTGGGAGGCGGGAATTGGTCAGTTTGGGCCGGAGAGGGAAGGGCTTCAGACGATGCCGATCATTTCCAGGACGAGGTAGCAGGCGTAGAAGAACATCAGGATGAGGCTGACAAGGAAGATTTTGATGCTGACTTCGATTTGTGGACGCGTCACGGAGTGAGTTTAGCGGGGGTTGGGAATTCGTCCATGGTGATTTTGAGGAATTGGGTTTTCTCGGCAGGTTGAATGGGTAGTGTTGGGGGATGGCGGCGAACGCGATGGAGCGACTGGATTTGGCTTTGGAGGCTTCGAACGAAGGGATTTGGGATTGGGATTTCGAGACGGGGACGATTGATTACACGGAGCGGGTGGGGGAATTTTTTGAGTGTGGGCAGGATGAGATTCCGAATTTTTTCATGGATGGGGATTTTGTGCATGAGGAGGATCGGGAGGCGTTTTTTGCCGCTTTGGATGAGGTGAAGACGGGGAGGAGGGAGGTGTTGGCGGCGGAGCCGCGGGTGAGTTGCGGAGGAGGTGAGTGGAAGTGGTTCCGGGTGCGAGGGGTGCCGGTTTTGCGGAGTGGGGAGGTGACGGGGTTGGCGGGTTCGTTGATTGATATTTCGCAGCGGAAGAAGGCGGAGCAGGCGTTGTTAGAGCAGCAGCATTTGACGAACACGTTGGTGGATAGCGTGCCGTTGCAGATTTATTTCAAGGATTTGAAGTCGCGGTTTACGATGGTGAACCGGTCGATGGCGAAGTGGTTGGGGAAGGAGAGTCCGCGGGAGTTGATTGGGAAGACGGATGCGGATTTTTTTGATGCGGAGCATGCGGAGCAGGCGTTGGCGGATGAGGAGAAGATTTTGGAATCGGGGGAGGGTTTGGAGTCGGTGATTGAGAAGGAGACGTGGTCGGGCCGGGATGATACGTGGGTGTTGACGACGAAGATGCCGTATCGGAATCGTTCGGGGGTGTTGAAGGGGGTGTTCGGGGTGTCGAGTGATGTGACGGATTTGGTGCGTTTGCAGAGGTCGGTGGCGGAGACGGCGGCGGAGTTGAAGCGGAGGAATGTGGAGTATGAGGAGGAGATGGCGTTGGCGCGGGAGATTCAGCAGGGGTTGTTGCCGACGGATTATCCGGCGGTGCGGGAGGCGGAGTTTGGGCATCGGTATTTGCCGATTTCGGGATTGGCGGGGGATTTTTTTGAGGTGATGCCGGTGAATGAGAATGCGGTGGGTTTGTTGATTTGTGATGTGATGGGGCATGGGGTAAGGGCGGCGTTGGGGGGGTGTTTGTTGGGGGGGTTGCTGGGGCAGGCGACGGAGTTGGCGGATCGGCCGGGGGCGATGTTAGGGGCGTTGAATGTGGGCTTGCGGGCGTTTTTGGAGAAGGCAGGGGTGACGATGTTTGCGACGGCGTTTTATGTGGTGGTGGATTATGCGCAGGGGGAGGTGAGGTATGCGAGTGCGGGGCATCCGGCGGGGATTGTGAAGGGGGAGTTGGGGGCGACTTTGTTGCCGCTCGGAGGGAGAGGGAAGGGGCCGGGGCTGGGTCTGTTAGATGATGCGGAGTATGGGACGGAGGTGTTCCCGATGGATGGGGTGAAGAGTGTGTTGTTGTTTACGGATGGAATTTACGAGGTGGAGAATTCGGCTGGGGAGGCGTTTTTGCAGAATCGATTGGTGAAGACGGTGGGGCAGGTGGCGGTGGATGCGGATTTGGAGGTGTTGCTGGATACGATCTTGGGGCGGGTGAAGGAGTTTGCGTCGAGCGGGGGATTTGACGATGATGTGTGTTTGGTGGGGATGCGACTCTAGGAGGTGGAGCTAGAGTGAGTGGCCGAGTTTTGATTTTTTGGTG
This sequence comes from Verrucomicrobiota bacterium, assembly GCA_039186735.1. Classification (GTDB taxonomy): domain Bacteria; phylum Verrucomicrobiota; class Verrucomicrobiia; order Verrucomicrobiales; family Akkermansiaceae; genus Roseibacillus. The sequence continues at coordinate 2,953 of JBCCZX010000183.1, forward strand.
TCGAGGTAGGCTTCGTTGTGGGGGTTGGTGGGGATTTTGACGGGAACTTGTTCGACGATTTCGAGGCCATAGCCTTCGAGGCCGATGACTTTTTTGGGGTTGTTGGTGAGGAGTTTGATTTTTTTGACACCGAGGTCGGCGAGGATTTGAGCGCCCATGCCGTAGTCGCGGAGGTCGGCGGGGTAGCCGAGTTTTTCGTTGGCTTCGACGGTGTCGTAGCCTTCTTCCTGGAGTTTGTAGGCGTGGATTTTGGCGGGGAGGCCGATGCCGCGTCCTTCTTGGCGGAGGTAGAGGAGGATTCCATTTTCTTCTTTGGCGATGCGTTCGAGGGCGGTGTGGAGTTGGCCGCCGCAGTCGCAGCGCCGGGAGCCGAAGACGTCACCGGTGAGGCATTCGGAGTGGACGCGAACGAGGATGGGTTGTTCGGGGTCGATGGTGCCGCGGGTGAGGGCGAGGTGGTGGGAGCCGTCTGTCTGGATGCGGTAGAGGTGGCAATCGAATTCGCCGTAGTCGGTGGGCATGCGGATGGTTTGTTCGCGGTCGACGAGGCGTTCGGAGTGGCGGCGGTATTCGATGAGTTGGGCGATGGTGCAGGCTTTGAGGTTGTGTTCTTTTTGGTAGTCGCCGAGGTCGCCGATGCGGGCCATTTCGCCCTGGTCGTTCATGATTTCGCAGATGACGCCGGCTTCGGTTAGTCCGGCGAGGCGGGCGAGGTCGACGGCGGCTTCGGTGTGACCGGCGCGGCGGAGGACGCCGCCGGGCATGGCTTGGAGGGGGAAGATGTGTCCGGGTTGGACGAGGGAGGTGGGTCCGGCGGCGGGATCGGCGAGGAGGTTGATGGCTTTGGCGCGGTCGGGGGCGGAGATTCCGGTGGTGATGCCTTCGGCGGCATCGACGGAGACGGTGAAGGCGGTTTTTTGGGATTCGCGGTTGCGGGGGGTCATGGGGGGGAGGCCCAGTTCGGCGGCGCGGTCGGCGGTGATGGGGGCGCAGATGAGTCCGCGACCGTGCATGGCCATGAAGTTGACCATGTCGGGGGTGAATTTGGCGGCGGCGCCGATGAGGTCGGCTTCGTTTTCTCGTTTGGGGTCGTCTGCTACGATGACGAGTTTGCCGGCGGCGATGTCGGCGATGATGTCGGGTATGGGTTGAAATTCGAGCATGGATTGGTGGCGATGCGGGGGAGGGAATTTAGTGTTGAGGGGGAGATTAGCGAATGTTTTTGCGTGTGGGGGGCTGAGAACGTAGAGTTTTGTGGTCGGGGGGAAGATTCCTTGCTCGACGAGCAAACGCCGGGGTGGTGGAATTGGTAGACACGCGTGATTTAGGCTCACGTGCCGCAAGGTGTGCAGGTTCGACCCCTGTCCCCGGTATTTTTTCTCAGTAATGAATTTAGAGTATGGACTAATTGATAGCGAAGTTGGCGGAGGCGTTGAACCTGGATGAGGGGCTTGCGCAGACGGCGGTGGATACGGTGGTGGATTTTTTGAAGGATCGGTTGCCTGAGAATCTGCATGGGGTGATTGAGAATTTGGGAGAGGGCGGGGAGGATGTGGCTGGTGGTGCGATTGATGCGGTGAAGGGCCTTTTTGGTGAGTGACAGCGAGGAAGGTGTCGTTAAAAAAGGCGCAGGCTTGGTTTGAGTTCAGTTCAAATTTGGGCTAAATTTCCAGCAGATGAAGATTTTTCCACTCGTATCCTTGAGCTTCGTGCTGCTCTTCGCGGCGTGTAGCACGGGAGTGGATTCGACGGTTTATCATCCGGATATCGGTCCCTTTGATGAGAATGGGGATTATGTGGAGGCTTTGGCGGATGCGCCGGTGCGGAAGCGTTTTTTCCGTCGTTCAACTCCGAAGCCCGAGGAGGTTGAGAAGCCGGTTTTGGTGGCGAAGAAGACGACGCCGAAGCCGAAGCCTGTTGTGCAGGTGAAGCCGAAGCCGGAGCCGGTGCGGATTCCGGTGAGTGCGCCAGCGCCGAAGCCAGTGGTGGTGGCCAGCAAGCCGAAGCCAGTGCCTGTGCCGGTGACCCGAACCGTGACGGCGGCGCCGAAGCCGAAGCCGAAGCCGGTGGTGGTGTCGAAGCCGAAACCGAAGCCAAAGGCGGTGGTGAAGCCGAAGCCGAAGCCGAAACCGAAGTATGTGTATCATGTGGTGAAGCCGAAGGATACGTTGTGGGCTTTGAGTCAGCGATATGGAGCGTCGGTTTCGGCGATTCAGCGGGCGAATGGTTTGCGTGGCACGACGATTGTTTCGGGCAAGACTTTGAAGATTCCGAAGTAAGAGAAAGGCCGGTTGTGACCGGCCTGTTGTTCGGAGAGGTTGAGGGTTGCGGGCAGTTATTTTGAGCCGAAGGCGTCTTCGAGTTGGTGGAGGAGGACGTGGAGTTTTTCGATGGCTTCGGGTTCAGTGGTTTGTTTGCACTTCATGGCGGCGATGATGATTTCGTGGCAGAGTTTGAGGTTTTTGAGGTAGGCTTCTTGTGCGGCTTCGTCGGCAGGGAGTTTGAGGCGTTGGGCGAGGAAGTAGTTGAGCATTTTTTCCTGAATGTCCTGGGCGTGTGATTCTTTGTTGAGGATCCATCTGGTGAGTTGGTGAGCATTGGCGGAGGGGTCTTTGGAGAGTTCGGCGATTTGTTTGGCGGCTTTGTCGATGGTGACCCAATCGGTGTGGATGGATTGGATGACGTTGTCGTTGTCGAAGATGCCGCAAGGGACTTGGCAGTGGGCGCTGAGTTGGGGTGCGGCCAGGATGGTGATTGAGGCGAGGGCTGTGATGAGTTGATTTTTCATAGCGTCCTCACGCTAGGTTGGGTTTGAGGAGATGCAAAGGGAAGATGGATGAAGAGTGTTCATGGTTTGCTGGACAGGGGGCGGGGGAGGATTTTTGATGGGGTCTTGGGACGGAAAGACGAGATTTTGGAAGCGGTGCGGAAGGAGCTGGCAGGGCGGCTGGCGGCGTTGGGGAGAGCGGTGTCCGACTCGGCGGCGGCAGCGACGGATCCGGATAGCAAGGCGGAGAGTAAGTATGATACGCGGAGTTTGGAGATGAGTTATTTGGCGGCGGGGCAGGCGCGGCAAGCGGAG
>JBCCZX010000184.1:0-6016 GCA_039186735.1 Verrucomicrobiota bacterium
ACTTCCCACTCCCCGGACTCAATGCCTCCTGCACCACCGACTCATGCGCCTCGTCCAACTCACTATCCCCCCGATAACTCAACAACCCATACTTCACCCCCTCTTCCGCCACAAACTCCTCCCCCTTCTTCCACACCCGCACCCGCGCCGCTGGCGCATAATGACTCGCCACCTGCCCCGGTGCCTCTACGGCATCCCCCGTAGCCGGCCTCGCCTTCTTCACCGTTCCAAAAGCCTTCAACTGCTCCCGCGTCACCGGTCCCGGACGCAAGATCGTAATCAACGGCTTCTTCTCCCCCGGCTCAATCTTGATAATCGTACTCTCCAACCCCTCCCGACACGCCCCCCCGTCAATCACCAGCGGAATTTTCCCCCCCAGCTCCGCCACCACCGCCTTTGCACTCGTCGGACTCATCCGCCCAAACCGATTCGCACTCGGAGCCGCCACCGCCCCAATCTGCTTCGCCACCTCCCGCATCACCTCATGCCCACTCACCCGCACCGCCACCGTGTCCAGTCCACTCGTCACCAAATCCGGCACCGCCTCCGCCTTCGGCAAAACCAACGTCAACGGCCCCGGCCAAAACTCCTTCGTCAAATCCCGCACCGCCCCCTCAATCTCCTCTGGCACCACCGCCACCGTCTTCAAATCCCGCCATCCCCCCAAATGCACAATCAACGGATCAAACGCCGGTCGCTCCTTCACCTCAAACACCCGCGCCACCGCCGCCGCATTCATCGCATCCGCTCCCACCCCATACACCGTCTCCGTCGGCAACCCCACCAACTCGCCCGCCCGCAGAAGCTCCACCGCTTCCGCAGCCACCTCACGCCAATCCTCAAAATCCGCCACCTCGACCCGTGTCTCCATCCCTCCCCCTAACCACTTCCCCCCCAACAATCAACCTTAACGCCCATCTCCTCCCCGCGTTTCATCCCAAAAATCAAGACAACACCGGTGCCACCACCTGCACCACCCTCCTCAGCCGCACCAAGCGGAAAACTCGCAGAGTCAGCTCCCCTTCACCCCTTCGAAACCCGCCTCTGCACCCCCAATCTTCAAATCTCTCCCATTTTTCGTTCACCGTGCTACCCTCCCCCATTCCTATGCTGAAGAACCTCGTCCTCATCGGCTTCATGGGCACCGGAAAATCCACCATCGGTCGCCAACTCTCCAAAACCCTCGGCTACCCCGTCATCGACACCGACACCCAAATCGAAAGCAACGAAGACCGCCCCATCGCCGACATCTTCGCCAACGAAGGCGAACCCCACTTCCGCCAACTCGAAACCCAAATCCTCCAACAACTCCTCACCAACAACACCCACAAACACATCATCTCCACCGGCGGCGGCATCATCACCCGCCCCGAAAACCTCCCCCTCCTCCGCGACCTTGGCTTCGTCATCTGGCTCGTCGCCAAACCCGAAACCATCCTCGAACGCACCAGCCGCAACAAGGACCGCCCCCTCCTCAACAACAAAAACCCCGAAGACACCGTCCGCAACCTCCTCCAACAACGCGAACCCCTCTACGCCCAAGCTGCCCACCTCTCCCTCGAAACCACCGGCCTCACCTTCTCCGAAATCACCACCGGCATCATCGAATCCGCCCGCTACCACTACGGAAACGGCTAACAGAAACGAGCAGTAACACCCTCTCCAGTTCCACTCCCCAAAAAACAACCCCTCAACTACTTTGACGCTAACCCTCCGCTTTCTCTTCTCCCTGATAGCTTGTCTGATAATCGCCGAAATCGTCTGGACCTCTCAAATTGAAGGAAAGATCTACCACTGCACCGACGAAACAGGCCTGGGCTTCCTGCTGCCCGGTGATTGGTATCACCCCGCACACGATACCATCCAAAAAAATTGGTCGAATGACCGCCTCTGGTCCCTTTGGCAAAGTTATCTCACCGTCTCAATCTTGAGCGCACTAACCCTGACTGGAATCCTGTCTGCTCTCACCAAAAACAAAAAACCGGCGAACCAACACTGATTGCCAAGGACCGCAGCCATCCAAAAAAATCTGCGTTCATCCGCCTCAATCTGCGGTAAAATCCCCCATCGACCCAGAAAACCTCAAAGCCCGACTCACCGCCAAAGCCCGCGAACTCGGCTTCGACGACCTCCGCGTCGCCCCCGCCAATCGCGCCGCTCACGCCGACGAATTCCAGCAATGGCTCGCCGACGGCAAACACGGCGACATGGCCTGGCTCGCCCGCAACCACGAACGCCGCTCCGACCCCCGCATCGTCCTCCCCGGCTGCCAATCCGTCATCGTCCTCGCCCTCAACTACCACACCGGACCCCACCCCGACACCAACTACCGCATCGCCCGTTACTCCTGGAACAAAGACTACCACGACCTCATCGAACCCCGCCTCCGCGAACTCAACGCCTTCCTCGAAGCCCACGGCGGCACCCAACGCTACTACACCGACACCGGCCCCGTCCTCGAACGCGACTTCGCCAACGAATCCGGCCTCGGCTGGAACGGCAAATCCACCGTCCAAATCCACCGCCAACTCGGCACCTGGTTCTTCCTCGCCGACCTCCTCACCACCCTCGAACTCCCCTACGACAAATCCAGTAACGACCATTGCGGAAAATGCACCGCCTGCATCGACTCCTGCCCCACCAACGCCATTACCTCACCCCACTCCATGGATGCCCGCCGCTGCATCTCCTACCTCACCATCGAGCACAAAGGCCCCATCCCCCTCGAACTTCGCCCCCTCATGGGCGACCGCATCTACGGCTGCGACGACTGCCTCGCCATCTGCCCCTGGAACCGCTTCGCCAAAATCTCCTCCGAAACCCAATTCCACGCCCGCCAATCCATCTTCAAACACTCCCTCCGCGACTTCCTCTCCCTCACCGATCAAGACTTCCGCACCCTCTTCACCAAATCCCCCATCAAACGCTCCAAACGCAACCGCTTCCTCCGCAACGTCTGCGTCGCCCTCGGCAACACCGGCTCCCCCGACGACCTTCCTGCCCTCGAAACCGCCTCCCACGATCCTGACCCCCTCATCTCCGAACACGCCCTCTGGGCCATCGACCAAATCAACGCCCGCTGCCAATCCACTTGATCCGCTTCTCCACCCACTCCCGCTCCTCTTCCAACCCCGTCTTCTCGTAAAATTCTTTTAACAATTCATACCTTCCCGTCGGATCGAAACGAATTGCCGAATGCAACTTCCGCAAACACACCGGACACAAGTGCATCGGCGCTCGATCCGCCTCCCGCAAATGATTCACCCCGTTCATATTACACTCGTAATGAATGCAATGCTTGATCCCGAACATGTGCCCCATCTCATGCGTCAAAACCTTTCCTGAACGCCTCAACATCACGTCCTCAAAATTCTCCGACCGCTCCCGATCAAAAAACTGCGGATCATACCGCGCAAAACTAAACACCCCCACCCGACTCTTGTAAGATGCCTGCCCAAATACGTAATTCGCCGTATCAGACGGATAAAGATCCTCCATCGTCACCCCCAACATTCCATACGCATCCGGCGGTAACTTCGTCCACAACCAACCCAGAATCGAACGCGTATACCACTGCTGCTTCCCCGTCCCCTCATTCATCCGTGCTCGCCGCGGAAACTTCACCTCCGGTTCCGGCCGCAACACCTCCGTCTTCATCGGATAATAAAAGCAATTCAAATACGCCTCCAACCTCAGCAACAACACCTCCTCCTCCCTCTCAAATTCCCCCAAGGGCAGAATATACAACTTCGACCGCCCTCCCGCCATCGGCTTGTTCGCTCCCGAACGCAAATACTGCCCGTAAGTCTGCCCCGCCTCCTCATGACGGTTCAACCAATCTCCCAACCCCGGCTCCCGCTTCTCCTCAAAATCCCCTCCGTCCCGAAAACTCCGCGCCAACTCGGCATCCAAACCCCTCAACGACCCCACCGCCTCCTCCCGCTCCGTCTTCGTGGGCACCTCGAACTTCGCCCCCAACACCCCCATCGCCATCACCATCAACACCACCATCAACGGCCCCCAACGCGCAAAAACGATTCCCCTCACACCCCTTCCAACGCTTCAAACCTCCTCTCCCATTGAACAATCTCCCTTCCCCGCCAAAAAAAATCACGACAACTTCACCGCCGTCCCAAACGCCAGCATCTCCGACATCCCGTCCATCACCGCACTCGTCGTAAACCGCAAGTTCACAATCGCATCCGCCCCCTGCCGTTCCGCCTCCGCCATCACCCGCGACAACGCCTCCGCGCGCGCCTCCGATAACATTTCCGTATAACCCCGGACCTCTCCCCCGATAATCGTCTTCAAACCCGCCGCAATATCGCGCCCAAAATGCTTGGCCCGCACCGTGTTTCCACACACCGGCCCAAGAATCGCACTCACCGTCCGTCCCGGCACCGTCTCTGTCGTCACCATGCCGCAATGAAATCACGCCTCTCCCCCTCCTGCCGATTACAAAGACCAAACGCTTTTCGAACATCATGCTCCGCCTCGGCGCCATCTTCCTCCTCCTCGCCACCCTCCTCCCCGCCCACGAGGTCGAACAACACTTCCTCGAACTCCACCTCACCCCCACCGGCTTCTCCGGACACCTCGAGATGGACGCCGGCTACGCCCTCCCCGAACTCCGCAACCCCGAAGACGAAACCGTTCCCACATACACCTGGCTCGAAAACCAAGGCCCCGCTGGCAAAGAACGCATCCTCACCGAAGGCCACACTTACCTCACTCGCAATCTCCACTTCAACCTCAAGAACCAACCTCACCCCTTTCAACTTACCTTCAAGAAATGGGGAACCGATACCCCCCAACTCATCCCCGAAACCCCCAACACCATCGCCCGCATGGTCTGGACCATCAAATCGGATTACGATGAGTCGAGTGGAATTCTCGAACTCGAATGGACCGAACGAAAAAACGGCCCCTCCCTCGCCCTCATCACCTCTACGCCCAGCCGCGAACTGCCCCCCATCTCCATCTTTCCCAACGATGCTCACTCCCTCGCCAAAGTCTCCTCCAAAACAGTCACCTCCACCCCCCAATCCTCCTTCCTCTCTTGGCTCATCCAAGGCTTCCGCCACGTCCTCCCTCTCGGCCTCGATCACGTCCTCTTCATCCTCTCCCTCTTCCTCCTCTCCCCCCAATGGAAACCTCTCCTCACCCAATCCCTCGTCTTCACCCTCGCCCACTCCCTCACTCTTGCCCTCGCCGTGACCGGCACCATCCCCGTCAATCCCACCCTCATCGAACCCCTCATCGCCCTCTCCATCATTTACGTCGCCCTCGAAAACCTCTTCCTCAAAGAACTCCCCCCCCACCGCCTCCTCGTCGTCTTCGCTCTCGGCCTCCTCCACGGCCTCGGCTTCGGCTCCACCATGGCTGAACTTCCCCTCAACCCCTCCGCCCTCACCATCCCCATCCTCGGCTTCAACCTCGGCGTCGAAGCTGCCCAAATCCTCATCCTCCTCCTCGCCCTCGCACTCACCTTCTGGTGGCAACAACACAAAGCCTACCCCCCCTTCCGCACCGCTTCCTCCCTCCTACTCGCCGCATTCGCACTCAAGCTCTTCCTCGAACGCCTGCCCGTCTTCTAAACGACAAAGAATGACGCCAACCCGCCTCCTCAAACACCTCGTGAAATTAATAGATAAATTGCTATCATAATAAAACCAACACCTCACCTTCTCACCATGGCTTCGGTCCTCGGCCTCATTGCCGCCTCCAACATCACTGCCCCGCCCACCGAAACCTCGCCCGCCCAACCTCACCGAAAAGCCCCTCTCCTTGACTCCCAACCCAAAGCCTCACCCCCACTCGCTTTTGAGCTGACCCCGATAGATGGTCGGCCTCTCCCGCTCCCATAGGCCGGTCCCACCACACACCACGCGCGTTGATTGGTCACCTCCCGGTTGTTCACAAAACAATCGGGAGGCCTCGAGCTCGGGGGGGGGGGGGGGGGGGGGGGGGGGGGGGGGGGGGGGGGGGGGGGGGGGGGGGGGGGGGGGGGGGGGGG
>JBCCZX010000185.1:0-5923 GCA_039186735.1 Verrucomicrobiota bacterium
CAACCAAGTCGTCTCTTTTTTGATTACGCGGATTGGGGTTTGGGTTTTTTGAGGAGAGGGTAGAAGGCTAGCGAGCGATGGAGATTTGGAAGGCGATTGTTGTGGGGGTGGTGCAGGGGTTGGCCGAGTTTTTACCGATTTCGTCTTCGGGGCATATTGTGCTTACGCAGTTTTTGTTGGGGATTAAGGAGTCGGGGATTTTGTTCGAGGTGGTGTTGCATGTGGGGACTTTGTTGAGTGTGTTGTGTTATTTTTGGCGGAAGCTGTGGGCGTTGACGCAGTCGCTTTGGACGAAGGAGATGGAGGAGGAGCGGAGGTGGATTTTGTATTTGGCGCTGGCGACGGTTCCGGCGGTGGTTTTGGTGCTGACGCCGTTGGGGGATGTGTTTGAGTCGGCGTATGAGAATCCGGTGTTGGTGTCGGGCTTGTTGTTAGTGACGGGGGCGTTGTTGTTGGCGCCGAAGGTGATCAAGGCGAAGAGTCGGGAGTTGACGTGGAAGGGGGCCTTGGTGATGGGGATTGGGCAGGCGTTTGCGATTTTGCCGGGGATTTCGCGGAGTGGGTCGACGATTACGGCGGGGTTGTTGGGGGGGATTGAGCCGAAGAAGGCGGCGGAGTTTGCGTTTTTGATGTCGTTGCCGGCGATTGCGGGGGCGGTGGTGAAGGAGCGGGATTCGTTTGCGGAGATGTCGGGGGAGTTGGTGATGCCGTATGTGTTGGGGGCGGGAGCGGCGTTTTTGAGTGGGTTGTTTGCGGTGTTTGTAGTGATGGAGGCGGTGAAGCGGGGGAAGTTTGCGTATTTTGCCTATTATTGTTTTGCGGCGGGGATTTTGGGGATGATTTGGTTTGGGTTGGTGAGCACGGGGTGGAAGGGTTGAGGAGATGAGTAAGCGAAAGCTGATGCGAATTGTGGTGGCCTTGGTGGTGGCGGGGTTGGCGTGGTTTGCGAAGGAGCAGGGTTGGATTGCCGAGGAGGGGGAAGCGGCGAGGGAAAAATTGCCGGGTCAATCGGCGGAGGGAGAGTATACGCCGGTGGCATTTAGTGGGGCGGAGATGGAGTTGTTGGAGGGGTGTGAGTTGATTGGGGGACGGAACAACGACGGGGATAGTTTTCATGTGCGGCATTCCGAGGGGGAGACGGAGTTCCGGTTGTATTTCGTGGATACGCCGGAGAGTGCTTTCAAGACGTACGGGGGAGGGGAGTCGAACGGGGAGCGGATTCGGGAGCAGGGCGAGTATTTTGGGGGGCTTGGTCGGGAGGAGACGACGACGGTGGGGAAGGCGGCGAAGGGGTTTGTGAAGAAGGTTCTGGGGGAGGGCAGGTTCAAGGTTTTGACGAAGTGGGAGGATGTCTACGGGCCGGACCGGAAGTATGCTTTGGTGGTGGTCGAGTGGGAGGGTGACGAGGTGTATTTGCATGAACTGCTTGTGGGTCAGGGTTTGGGGAGAATTCACACGCGAGGAGCGGATTTACCGAAGGGGCGGTCTTGGCGGGAGCAGAAGGATTTTTTGAAGGGGTTGGAGCGAAAGGCAAGGGAGGATAAGGTGGGTGCTTGGAGTTTTTGAGTGATGTTAGCGAAGCGTATTATTCCGTGTTTGGACGTGACTGATGGTCGGGTGGTGAAGGGGGTGAACTTTGTGGATCTCATCGATGCGGGGGATCCGGTGGAGTGTGCGGTGGCTTATAATGAGCAGGAGGCGGATGAGATCGTATTTTTGGATATTACGGCGTCTTCGGACGGGCGGGCGACGATGGTGGATGTGGTGGAGAAGACGGCGGAGCGGTGTTTTGTGCCGCTGACGGTGGGGGGAGGGATTCGGGAGGTGGAGGATATGCGTGTCATGCTGGGAGCGGGAGCAGACAAGGTTGGGGTGAATACAGCGGCAATTCGGCGGCCAGAAGTGGTGGACGAGGGGGCGGGGACCTTCGGCAGTCAGGCGATTGTGGTGGCGATTGATGCGAAGAGGCAGGGACCCGGGAAGTGGGGAGTGTATACGCACGGGGGGCGGAATGCGGTGGAGGGTTTGGATGCGATTGAGTGGGCGAAAGAAGTGGCTGAGCGGGGGGCGGGGGAGATTTTGCTGACTTCGATGGATTCTGATGGGACGAAGGCTGGTTATGACCTCGAGCTAACGGCGGCGGTGAGTGACGCTGTGAGGATCCCGGTGATTGCGAGTGGGGGAGCGGGGAATTTGGAGCATCTTGCTGATGTTCTGGAAGTTGGGAAGGCGGATGCGGTTTTGGCGGCGAGTATTTTTCACTTTGGAGAATTCACGGTGGGGGAGGCGAAAACGTATCTGTCTGGTCGAGGTTTATCGGTCAGAAAAACCTAAATATCAGGAATAAGCGATAGTTGGGATTCATTAGATTTTCATGATTTTTAATTGATTTTGCCATGAAAATGGCAAATTATCTTCTCGGAAATTGGCCGACGCTGGGTTTTGAAAGTCCTCGCGAACCTCTTCCTTCTTAGGGAGAAGGGTCAATACAACCAGACAGAGCTATGAAGAAAACAATCGCGCTTGGCGCAATCAGTGCAATGGCCCTTACGGGTTATGCTTACTCGGAAATCGAAAGCGAGTTCCACGTTGGATACAACTCGACCTACGTTTGGCGTGGTCAGGACCTTGGGGACAGCATGTATGAATACGGAATCGACGTGGCTGGTTCCTGCGACTGCGGGCTCGATTGGGCTGCAGGGATTTGGTATGCGAACCCTTCGGACGCTGGTAGCAACGACGAGCTTGATATCTACGGTGGTGTGAGCAAGGACTTCGGTTTTGGAACCGCAGAAGTGGGATTCATTCACTATGAGTTCGATGAGAACGGAAATGACAACACGGAAGCTTATCTCTCGCTCGGCACAGGATTTGCTGGAGTCGATCTTGGTGCAGCTATTTACTACGTTTTTGATGGTAGCTTGAGCAACAACCCGATCTGGGGTGAGTTGAGCGCGGAGTATGGATACGACATCTCCGACAAGATTTCAGCTTCCGTTGGTCTTGGACTCGGAACGACTCTTGATCCTGATGGTGGTGACGGATATTCCGTTTACACGGCGAACGTTGGTTTGTCCTATGCTGTTAGTGATTCGATCAGCGTGAATCCTTACATTGCCTTCTCTGATACTACCGGTTACAACGCCGCCTCTATCGGGACTCCTAACTTTTCTGGAGTTTATGGAGGTGTGTCTATCGGATTCAGCTTCTAAGTTGAACTAGAGGTAATTTTCATGTTTAGCGGCCTTGCGGATGCAGGGTCGCTTTTTTTTATGGGAGGTAGAGGCGGGTGACGCGCGAGGTGATGCGGGTGAGGATTTCCCAGGGAATCGTGCCGGATTGGGCAGCGATTCGGGAGACGGGGAGGTTGGGGCCGAAGATTTCGACTTCGTCGCCGGGTTGGCAGGGGAGGCTTGAGACGTCGGCCATGATTTGGTCCATGGTGACGCGGCCGAGAAGAGGGGCGGGTTGGCCGTTGATGAGGATGTGGGTGTTTCCGGCGGGCAGGTTGCGGGGGAGGCCATCGCCGTAGCCGAGGCCGATGGTGGCTACGGGGGTGTCTTTAGCGAGGATTGAGGTGCGACCGTAGCTGATGCCGTGTCCAGCGGGAAGGGTGCGGACGAGGGCGACGCGGGACTTGAGAGTCATGACGGGTTGGAGGTGTTTTTGCCAGAAGGGAATGGGGGAGATGCCATAGAGCATGAGGCCGGGGCGGACGAGATTAGTAGTACGGGATTGGTAGTCGAGGAGGCCGGCGGAGTTGGCGAGGTGGATGTGGAAGGGGCCGGAGGGGGAGAGGGTTTGGAGGGCGGTTTCGACGAGGGAATCGAACTGGTTGAACTGCTGGCGGGTGAAGTCGGGGTCTTCGTCGGCAGAGGGGAGGTGGGAGCCGATGCCGGTGAGTTGAATGGCGGGGGATTGGGAGAGGAGGTTGAGGGCGCTTTCGAGTTGGTCGGGGAGGAAGCCGCCACGGCCCATGCCGGTGTCGAGGGCGAGGTGGGCGGTGAGGGTGCGTTGGTGTCGGGTGGCGAGTTTTTGGAAGGCTTGGATTTCGGGAAGGGAGGACAGGCAGGGGGTCCAGCCGTTGAGGACGACCTCTTCGCGTTCGTCGGGGAAGGTGGCTCCGAGGAGGTAGATGGGGGTGCGGATGTGGGCTTGGGTGAGGCGGCGGGCTTCGAGGACATTGGCGACGCCGAAGTAGGGAGGGTTTTTTGTGTCGAGGTGGCGGGCGAGGTTGACGAGGCCGTGGCCGTAGGCGCCGGCTTTGAGGATAGCCATGACGGGTTGGTCGGTGTGTTTCTCGATGAAAGCGAGGTTGTGGTCGAGGGCGGTGAGGTTGATTTCGGCCCAGGCGCGTGGAGGGGAATCTGACATTTCGTTCACCGCAGGGTCGCAGAGTGCGTGGAGGTACGCGGAGGTTTATTTTTGGCAGTTTTTAGGGGTGGGGGTGTGATGGGAGCTTTTGGGTTCGGAGCCTTCGGATTTGTGCGAGATGGGGACGCGGATTTTCTTGGGCTGTGAGGCTTGGATTTTTTTGGACCAGGATGAATCAGATGGATTTGAATTTGGATTTCGTGGCTTGTGGCTTGTGGCGGGATGCTTTGTGGTTGGACTCGCGCAGAGACGCGAAGGCGAAGAGCTTGGGTTTTGTTGGTGGTTGTTAGTTGGTGGGGCGGACTGAAGTCCGCGCTCCGTCCGGGGGAAGAGGCTTGGGGTTGTTGGGGCTTGGATTCCGGGCCGGTCGAAGACCGGCGGTCCCAGTAATGATGTTGGAGTTGTGCGGGCCAACCACCCCGACCTCGCGTTGAGCGAGGATGCCCCTCCTTGGAAAGGGAGGGGAGTGGCTCGGGAGAGTGGTGGGGCGGTGGAGGGCCGATCGGAGGGAGGTGGTGGGGTTGATTTGATTTGTTTGTGGCTTGTGGTGGAGTGGGGGTGTCTTTGTAATTGGTTATGGAGATCGCGGTTTCGGATTACGAGAAGTTGGGGAAGTTTTATTTGGGGCGGGGCTATGATTTGGCAGAGGGGGAGTTGGAGGAGGAGTTGACGCTTTATGATTCGAAGGATTTGGTGACGCACGGGGCGGTGTTGGGGATGACGGGGTCGGGGAAGACGGGCTTGTGTATTGGTCTGCTGGAGGAGGCGGCGATGGATAATATTCCGGCGATTGTCATCGATCCGAAGGGGGATATTCCGAATTTGATGCTAACGTTTCCGGAGTTTCGGGGGGAGGACTTCGAGCCGTGGATCAATGAGGATGATGCGCGGAAGAAGGGTAAGACGCCGGGGGAGTATGCGGCGGGGGTGGCGGAGATGTGGAAGAAGGGGATTGGCGATTGGGGGCAGAGTGGGGAGCGGGTGGCGCAGTTGCGGGAGAAGGTGGATGTGAATGTGTTCACACCGGGGAGCAAGGCGGGGATTCCGGTTTCGATTTTGAGTTCATTGGAGGTGCCGCCGTTCGAGGTGATGGATGACGGGGAGTTGTTGGGGGAGCGGATTGAGAGTACGGTTTCTTCGCTGTTGTCGTTGGTGGGGGTGGATGCGGATCCGGTGCAGAGTCCGGAGGCGGTGTTGTTGGCGAATATTTTCCAGCATGCGTGGGCGGGGGAGCAGAGCCTGACTTTGCAGTCGTTGATTCGGAATATTCAGCGGCCGGGTTTCGACAAGGTGGGGGTGATCGATTTGGAGAGTTTTTATGGGGAGAAGGAGCGGCAGAAGTTGGCGTTGAAGTTTAACAATTTGTTGGCGAGTCCGGGGTTTGCGACGTGGTTGGAGGGGCCGCCGTTGGATATTCAGCGGATGATGTATACGGAGGAGGGGAAGGCGCGGGTGTCGATTTTTTCGATTGCGCATTTGGGGGATCAGGAGCGGATGTTTTTTGTGTCGTTGCTGCCGCATCCACGCCAACATCTGGTTCAACAACAAC
>JBCCZX010000186.1:0-5887 GCA_039186735.1 Verrucomicrobiota bacterium
CAGCCCCCTCCCACCCTACCCTTCCCTCCGCGCTGTCCCCATAGTTCAACGGATAGAACAGGGGTTTCCTAAACCTCAGATGGTGGTTCGATTCCACCTGGGGATGCCAGACTCCCAAACTGGCAACTCCCGCTCAGGCCTCTAAATTAGCACCTTGCCCGCCGAAAGAGACACTCCCAGCTGGATCCGCACCGTCGCCAGCACAGCCCTCGTCGCCTTCGGCTCCGTCCTGGTCCTCTTCCCCGCCTGGCTCCCCCGGGCCACCGCCACCGGCGTCAATCTCGAGAACTCAACCGTCGAAATCCTCCAACTCGCCCTCCTCCTCCTCTCCCTCGCCGTCTGCCTCGCCGCCTCCTCCCACGCCGGACGCCTCCGCCCCATCTACCAAGCCCTTGGCCTCGGTTGCCTCGCCGCCGCCATTGGCGAAGCCTCCGGCTGGCTCCGCGACTTCCTCCCCTTCCACCCCGACCTCCTCCTCATTCCAGTTTTCGCCGTCATGCTCATGCGCGTCCTCCGCCACCCTCGCGAAACCCTCCGCTTCGTCGGCCTCTCCGCCCGCCACCCCGCCTCCGGCTTCATCGCCGCCGCCCTCATCATCATCTACGTCTTTGCCCGCTTCTTCGGCTCCGAACTCTTCTGGCGTAACACCCTCGAAGGCGAAGTCCCCGAAGGCCTCCCCGAAATCTGCGCCTCCTACCTGGAACTCCTCGCCTGCTACTTCATCTTCGTCGCTGCCGTCGGCTTCACCCTCCCCCTCCGACGCGGCAAAGAATCACTCTAACAACTATGGTCGCACCACGAGAACGCCCACTCCTCAAACGCATTTCCTGGCGCTTCGAATACCTCGCCTACCGCCTCTTCGAAGCTCTTTTCAAACCTCTTCCAATCGAAGCCACCGTCTACCTCGGGCGAGCCATCGGATTCCTCTTCTACGACCTCTCCCCTCGCTATCGCCGCCTTGTAACCCGCAACCTCTTCACCGCCTACGGTCACGAACTCTCCCAAGAACAAATCCAGAAGCTCGCCCGCCAAACCTGCCAAGACACCATCGCCAACTTCCTCGGCACCCTCAAAACCACCATCCTCCCGGCCTCCACCATCGACTCCCACATCGAATTCGAAAACCGCGACTCCCTCCTCGCCCACCTCTCCACCGGTCAAGGTGCCCTCCTCATCCTCGGCCACATGGGCAACTGGGAACTCCTCAACCGCCTCTACCACCAACTCCCCCCCGGAACCCCCGCCGGAGGCGTCTACCAACCCCTCAAAAATCCCCTCGTCGACCAACACCTCCTCGCCCGCCGCCAACAAGACGGCTCCCGCCTCTTCAGCAAACGCGACGGCTTCCACGCCCCTGCCTCCTTCGTCAAAGACGGCGGCCTCCTCATCGTCGTTGCCGACCAACGCGTCGGAAAATCCGGCACCGCCATTCCCTTCTTCAACCGACTCTCCTCCCTCTCACCCCTTCCCGCCATGCTCGCCCGCAAGGCCAAATGCCCCGTCTTCGCCGCAGGTATCGCCACCACCAAACCCGGCCACTGGAAAATCACCTTCCAGGAAGTTCCCAAACCACTCGACACCCCCAACATCATCCAAACCCTCGAATCCCTCATCCACCTCTCCCCCTCCGACTACCTCTGGCTCCACAACCGCTGGAAACTCTCCGGCTACCACCCCCTCTCCCTCGACTCCCGCCCCATCAAAAACCAGCCTCCCTATCCTCACACCAAACCCCTCCGCATCCTCGCCCTCACCAACAACCCACCCACCACCGAAACCCTCAACCACACCCTCTCCCAACGCTCACCCCATGACCTCCCCCTCGATTTTCGCTTCCTTCCAACAAAAGAAGACCCCACTCCCGAACAACTCGCTGCCGAAATCGAAAGTCTCAACCAATCCACCCCCTTCGAGCTCCTCCTCATCCTCGAACCCAACCCCCTTACACAGAAAATCTCCAAACTCACCCATCTCCCCAAAACCATCTCGAACCACAAAGGCCTTTCCTTCCCCGATTTCATCGCTTCCCTCTCCTCCACGACGCTCACCTAATCAACCATGCACCTCTCCATCCTCAGCGACGGCAAACTCGGGCACGAGAACCAGTCGCTTGGACTAGCCGAGGCCCTCGCCGAAGAAATCGACCTCACCTACCAGATTCACCGTCCCAAATCAAAAATCCCCCGCGTCGAACAACCCTCCGCAATCATCGCCGCCGGCCACAAAACCCACCTCCGCCTCCTCACTCAATCCCGCCGCTTCAAATGCCCCTCCATCCTCATCATGAAACCTTCCCTGCCCACCACCCTTTTCACCCGCTGCCTCGCCCCCGAACACGATTACCTCGACGCAAACACCACCCCCCCAAACGTCATCCTCACCAAAGGCGCCCTCAACCGCATCCCCTCCCAACTCCCCAAAAAGAAAACCCAAGGACTCATCATGCTCGGAGGCTACTCCAAACACTTCCACTGGAAACTCGAACGCATCCTCCAAGCCATCATCACCATCGTCTCCGCAAACCCGCACCTCAAATGGCTCGTCGCTGACTCCCGCCGCACTCCCCCCGCCACCCTCACCGCCATCGCCGACCTCGACCTTTCCCTCCAAACCATTTCACACGAGACCGCCCCCAATAATTGGCTCCGCGACACCCTCCTCGAATCTCAAATCGCCTGGGTCACCCCCGACTCCACCTCCATGGTCTTCGAAGCCCTCACCGCCGGCTGCCGCCTCGGCACCCTCCCCCTCAAACGACTCGACACCAAAATGGCCCGCTTCCACGAACAAATGGCCACCGAAAACTGGTTCTCCCGCTTCGCCGACCAAGAACAACCCGGCACCGCCCCCATCCTCCCCCCCCTACGCCTCCACGAAACCTCCCGCTGCGCCAAACTCCTTCTCCCTCTCCTCCAGCCGTGAAAGTCCTCCAAGTCCTTCCCGAACTCAACTCCGGTGGCGTCGAACGCGGCACCCTCGAACTCGCCAAACACCTCATCGACCAAGGCCACCAATCCCTCGTCCTTTCCAACGGCGGCCGCCTCGTCCCCCAGCTCGAATCCGAAGGCACCACCCACCTTACCCTCCCCATCCACAAAAAATCCCCCGCCTCCCTTCTTCAAATCCCCAAAATCAAACAACTCCTCCTCCAACACCAACCCGATATCCTCCACCTCCGCTCCCGCGTCCCCGCTTGGCTCACCTACCTCGCCTCCAAACAACTCCCCCCCGCCCAACGCCCCAAACTCGTCACCACCGTTCACGGCCTCTACTCCGTCTCCCCCTACTCCGCCATCATGACCAAAGGCCAGACCGTCATCTGCGTCTCCCAATCCGTCAAAGACTACGTCCTCAAAAACTACCCCAAAGTCCCCCCCGAAAAACTCACCGTCATCCACCGCGGCATCAATCCCGAACAATACCACCCAGCCTACACTCTCCCCCAAGACTGGCTCACCAACTTCCAAGCCAAACATCCTCACCTCACCAACAAACGGCTCCTCCTCCTCCCCGGCCGACTCACCCGATGGAAAGGACAACTCGACTTCCTCGAAATCCTCGCCCAACTCAAGACCACCCACCCCGACATCCACGGCCTCCTCGCCGGCGAAGCTCACCCCCGCAAACAAAACTACCTCGCCGAACTCAAAACCCGGGCCTCCCAACTCCACCTCACCGACCACCTCACCATCCTCGGCAACCGCACCGACCTCCGCGAACTCATGACGCATGCCGAAATCACCCTCTCCCTCTCCCACGAGCCCGAAGCCTTCGGCCGCGTCTCCCTCGAAGCCCTCTCCCTCGGCAAACCCGTCGCCGCCTACCACCACGGCGGCGTCGCCGAACAACTCAACACCCTCTTCCCCACCGGAAAACTCCCCGTCGGCGACACCCGCGCCGCCATTGCACTCCTCAACCAATGGCTCACCACCCCACCCCCCCAACCATCCCCCAACACCACCTTCACCCTCCCCAAACTGCTCTCCTCAACCCTCCAAGTCTACCACGACCTCCTCGCCAAAACCCCCTCATAAACCCGCGTAACCTTCCCTACCATCTCATCGCGATCCAACTCCCGCTCCGCCCGCTCAAAACACTCGCCCATCTCCTCCCGATAACCCTCAGCGCCATCCAAAAAACGTCTCAATCCCATCTCCAAGTTCTCCACCGTAGCCTCCCCCACCAACTGCTCGTCCCCCAAAAACTCCGGCGCCATCCCCACCCGCGCACTCACCACCGCACACCTCGCCCGCAAGGCCTGCGCCAAAGTATACGGACCCGCTTCCCGCCGACTCGAAATCACAAAACAATCCGCCATCCTCATCAACCCCACCAATTGCTCCTCCCGAACAAACCCAGGCATCCACACCCTCCCCAACAACCCGAACTTCTCCGCCAACCACTCCAACTTCTCTCGCTCCGGACCATCCCCCACCAACCACAACTTCACACCCTCAACTCTCGAAACCGCCTCCAATAACAGATCATACCCCTTCACCTCCGCCATTCGCCCCGCCGCATAAACAATCGGCCCTCGCCCCAAAAACGGCACCCCCAACTCCTTCGCCTCCTCCACCCAAGCCTCCTCAAACGGCGGCACCGCATTCCAAATCACCTCCGCTTCCATCCCCTCCAGAGTCTCTCGCACCACTTCACTCGGCACAATAACACGGTCGAACTTTCCAAAAACCTCCGTCCGTTTCTTGACCCCATGCACCGTCGCCACCTTCGGCAGAGAAACCCCTGCCAGCACCTCCGCCGCCTTGTTTGCGTGCGCATGCACCACCTGCGGCTTCAACTCTCGCAACCGCTTCTTCACCTCCCAACCCAAGCGCGGATCCCGCCGCGAACGCTCCATCCGCACCGGCATCACCTTCACCGGAGCCTCAAAGAGCGCGCCCATCGCGTCACTACACAACACCGAAACCTTCATCCCCTCTGCCACCTGCGCTGCCGCCAATTCCCGCACATTCTTCTCCAACCCTCCCACCTCTCGATGACTCCCCATCACGTGACACACGTGCATCATCCCAAATCCCGCGCCTTCATCTGCTCATTCCCTGCCTCCTTCATATGCCTCTCTAACATCTTCACATCTGTCAACCAACGCTGCCCCGCTAACACGACCGCACACGCAAAACCATACACCCCCTCTCGAAACATCTGCTGCTTCACATACTTCTTAAAAAAGTAACCCGGAAAACCAAAGAGAATCCGCAGCTTCACCACCCCAAGCGACTTCAACTTCTTCTCTCGCCCCCGCACCGAACTCACCCGGTTCATCTTCGCCAACATATGCTCCACATCCTTGAACGAATAATGAAACAACGGCCCCTTCAACCTCCCCACCGGAACCTCCTTCGGAATCTCCAACTGATCCCAAGCCGCATGATCCGGCATCTGGAACTTCCGCCGATCATACAACTTCCGCCTCCAAGCCAAACAACTCGTCAACCACGGCTGCCCAAACGGTGGAATCGTCACCAGCTTCAACTCATACACCGCCCCCTCCGGCTCACCCCCAACAAACAACCCCCGAATCTCCTCACCCAATTCCCGCGACACCACCTCGTCTGCATCCAAATCCAAAACCCAATCATACTGCGCCGCCTGCTCCCCCACCCGCTTTTGTCCCCCGTTCCCCAGCCACTCCTGCCGAATCACCCGCGCCCCCTTCTCCTCCGCTATCGCCACCGTCGCATCCGTCGACCCCGAATCGACACAAATCACCTCCGCCGCCACCTCCAACGCCGCCTCCACCACCTCCCCAATCCGATACTCCTCGTTCAAAGTCCGGATATAACAACTCAAAGGCAAACGCTCCACCCCCCGACCCTCTCCAATCCAATCCCTGCCGTCAAAACCTAACCAGGACCGCGAGCCCCCC
>JBCCZX010000187.1:0-5854 GCA_039186735.1 Verrucomicrobiota bacterium
CCCCAACAATCCACCCCTTGCAAACCACCGCCCCAACCTCCCCCTCCCTCCCCCTCCAATTCCTCAAATACGCCCTCTGCGGCGGCACCGCCTTCTGCTTCCACCAACTCGTCGTCTACTCCCTCGGCTACACCATCAACCCCGCCTTCGACCCCTCCCTCGGCGACGAACTCCGCTTCCAACGCTCCGCCCTCAACAACACCCTCGCCTTCCTGGTCTCTAACACCGTCGCCTACCTCCTCAACATCCGCTTCGTCTTCCAATCCGGCCGCCACAGCCGCAAAAAAGAAATCGCCCTCTTCTTCTTCGCCGCCGCCCTCTCCTTCTTCCCCGCCCTCTTCGCCCTCGACCTCATCATCCGCACCTACTCCCTCAACACCCACTTCGCCAACATCGTCTTCGCCACCACCGCCGCCTCCGCCAACTTCTTCATCCGCAAATTCCTCATCTTCGCCAAATAATACCTGACATCACACCAACGATCTGCCTCAATCAAGTGGTGAAGAGGCTGTGGGGACAACTCTTCGGCATCCTACTTTTCTGCAGCACCGGCTTCGCAGACCGAATCTTCGTCTTTACCGGCTTCGTCTCGACCACCTCAGCCACCGGTGAGTACTCCTTCGCACCCGACCGCTTCGACGAACCCATTCTCGCCTTCACCGACCCCGACGGACTCCTCGACTCCGCATTCGACCTCGACAACATCACCCTCACCCTCGAATTCACCAACGTAATCTCCTCCGACGGCCAACTCTCCCTCTACACCCTCCTCAACCTCCCGGGCCCCGGCTCCTCAAACGCCTTCAACAACCCCGCTCTCTATCTCGGTCCCGACAACGGCCTCTACCCCTCCCTCGACGAACCACTCCCCACCGCCATCAGCAGCTCCTCCGGTGGCTCCACCACCCCCACGGACTCCGATAACGACGGCACCCCCGACTCCCAAGACGCCTTCCCCAACGACCCCAACGAAGACACCGACACGGATGGCGACCTCATCGGCAACAACGCCGACCCCGACGACGACAACGACCTCATCCCCGACATCTACGAACTCGCCAACAACCTCAACCCGCTCCTCGACGACGCCAACGACAACCTCGACGGCGATCGCCAAAATAACCTCGAAGAATACATCGCCGACACCCGCGCCAACGACTCCTCCTCCTTCTTCACCCTCGAGTCCGTTCCCGGCAACTCCCCTTCATTCGAATTCCGCGCCGTCCCCGGCAGAACCTACCGCCTCCGCGGAGGACCAACCCTCATCAACATCGGTCCTCTCGGAAACCCCATCGACAACCTCACCCTCCGCCAAATCCAAATCTTCCCCCCCAACAATTCAGACTCCTTCTTCTTCCAAGTCCAAGTCCAACTCACCAACCCATAATCCATCCATGAAAACCATCATCGCATCCATCCTCGTCGCTCTCGCGACCACCTTCACCACCTCTGCCGCCGAGACCGTTCACCTCTTCCTCACTGCCAATGGCAACGATATCGAGGGCGAATCCACCCAAGTCTCTCTCGGAAGAGCGAACTCAATCGAAGCCTTCGCTTTCCAATCTGAATTCTTCTCCCCCACAGATGCCGGCAGCGGCCGTCCCACGGGGCGTCGCACCTACAAACCCATCACCTTCACCAAACGCATCGACAAATCCAGTCCTCTCCTCGCAAAAGCATTCGTCAACAACGAAACCATCGCGGGAGAAATCCGCTTCTATCGAACAGACAGCAACTCGGGAATGATTGAGCATTACTACACCATCGAACTCCAAAATGCCCGCGTCGCCCGCGTCCGCAATTGGACCCCCAGCACCATCGACCCCGCCAGCGTCAGTTCTCCCGACCTTGAGGAAGTTTCCCTAACCTTCGAAACCATCACCTGGACCGACGAAGAATCCGGTAACTCCACGACCGACTCCACCTCAGACAGCTAGGGTCTGTTCGAAAAAACTAAGCAAGCTTCCCCCATCCCCACACGTATCTCTCCCGTGCGGCTTCTTTGTGCCATCATCCTGTCCCCCCTCTTCGCCAACGCCGACGAATTCTTCCGCCACGCCCCCATCAACTACTACGACACTCCTCCCAATACCCCCCTCACCCAACTCTTCGCCCGCGCCCAAAAAGACCCCTCCCTTCTCGACGCCGAAACCAACCGCGACCTCCTCGCCCAACTCCTCACCCACCTCCACATCTCGCCCTCCTCCCAAGTCCTCGTCTACTCCAAGACCTCCGCCCAAAACTCCCGCATCTCCCCCCACACCCCCCGCGCCATCTACTTCAACCAAAACACCTACCTCGCCTACGTCCAAGGCGGCGACCTCGAAACCATCACCTTCGACCCCCAACTCGGCGCCGTCTTCCACCGCATCCAACACCACAACCGCTCCCCCCAGAAAAACCTCCCCACCCTCACCCACGACCACTCCTGCCTCTCCTGCCACACCGATGCCGCCGCCGGTGGCTCCCCCACCCCCAGCCTTCTCGTCCGCTCCGTCTACCCCAAAGCCAACGGCCTCCCCGAACTCTCCTGGGGCTCCTTCCGCACCGATCACCGCAGCCCCCTCGCCGAACGCTGGGGCGGCTGGTACGTCACCGGCTCCACCGGCGGACAACCCCACCTCGGCAACCGCATCCTCAAAACAAAACCCAAACCCCACTTCACCCTCCTCCACCAAGCCCCCCTCCAAGACCTCTCCCCCCTCTTCCGCACCGAACCCTACCTCGGCGGACCCCGCAGCGACATCCTCGCCCTCATGATCCTCGAACACCAACTCCTCGTCCACAACACCCTCATCTCCGCCCACCTCAACGCCCGCTACCTCCTCCACCAAAACGCCATCATGCGCACCAACCTCGCCGAACCCACCGAACAACTCGGAGAAGTCTACAAACGCGCCCTCTCCTCATACGCCGACCACATCCTCGACGCCCTCCTCTTCAAAAACGAATTCCTCATCCCCGACGACGGACCTGAAGGCCACCCCGACTACCAAAAAGCCTTCCTCTCCCGCGCCAAACGCGCCTCCAACCACCGCTCCCTCCGCGACCTCCAACTCTACGAACGTCTCTTCAAACACCGCTGCTCCTACCTCATCCACTCCGACCCCTTCACCCACCTCCCCCCCCTCCTCAAAAACCTCACCCTCACCAAACTCCACTCCATCCTCACCCACCCCGGCCAACACCCCGACCACCCCCACCTCTCCCAATCCGAACGCAAAAAAATCCTCACCATCCTCACCGACACCCTCCCCAACTTCCCACCCCACGAACGGTAGCGCGTGGCGGCCCGCCGCGCCGCGAACAATGGGCAGCCGCCCGTTAGTCGACAGAAACCTGTCACCGAGGCGCACGCATCCACCACCAACTCATTTCAATCCACCAGCCGATTCCCTCACAACAGTCAAAACTCTGCGTCTTCGCGTCTCCGCGCGAGCCAAAAACAAATGACAACCCCTGATCCTTAGCCGATAACTCCCCCATCAGCTCGTCCCTCACCTTCCTCGGCACCGGCACCTCCGTCGGCGTCCCCGTCATCGGCTGCGACTGCCCCGTCTGCACCTCACCCGACCCCCGCAACACCCGCACCCGCTCCTCCGTCTACCTCCAAACCCCGCAAACCTCCATCCTCGTCGACACCGGCCCCGACCTCCGCGAACAAGCCCTCCGTCACAGAATCAAACGCGTCGACCACGTCCTCTACACCCACGACCACGTCGACCACATCGTCGGCTTCGATGAACTCCGCGCCTTCTGCTGGCGACGCGAAGACCCCCTCCCCCTCCACGGCTCCCCCCACACCCTCGCCTCCCTCGCCCGCATGTTCCCCTGGGCCTTCGGCAACACCTCCAAAAACTACGTCCGCGCCGACCAACAACCCTTCTCCGACTTCCAAACCCTCACCCTCGGCGACCTCACCATCCTCCCCTTCCCCGTTCAACACGGCCCCTCCCCCACCCACGGCTTCAAATTCACCTTCCCCTCCGGAAAAACCCTCGCCTACACCCCCGACGTCAAAGTCATCCCCCCCGCCTCCCGCGCCCACCTCCAAAACCTCGACCACCTCATCATCGACGCCCTCCGCCCCGTCCCCCACACCACCCACATGTCCACCGGCGAAGCCCTCCAAGCCATCGCCGAACTCCAACCCTCACAAGCCTACCTCACCCACCTCACCCACGACCTCGACTTCGTCGACACCTCCGCTACCCTCCCCCCAAACACCCAAGTCGCCATCGACGGCCTCACCATCACCTACCTTTGAAAACCCTCCTCACCATCCTCTTCCTCGCCACCTCCACCCTCGCGGCCACCCCCCCCGCCATCGAGCCCCGCTCCGTCGCCATCGCATACCGCTAAAACGACCCCGAATCCGAACAACTCGCCCACCACTACGCCCGCGCCCGCAACATCCCCTTCGCCAACCTCATCCCCCTCAACGTCCCCAACACCCCCTCCCTCTCCCGCAAAGAATTCTCCCTCCAAATCCACCAACCCCTCCTCAAACGCTTCACCGACGAAAACTGGTGGACCCTCACCGAAGACGCCAACGGCTACCGCATCGCCACCTCCAACCAAATCCGCGTCCTCCTCCTCATCCGCGGCATCCCCTACCTCATCGAACGCACCCCCTCCGAAAACAAACCCGAAAAAGGCCAGCAAAACGAAGCCTCCGTCGACTCCGAACTCGCCCTCCTCGGCATCCAAGGCCCCTCCTCCAACGGCGGTCTCAACAACCCCTACTACAAAAAAGACCTCTCCATCACCGAACCCGCCCTCGCCCCCACCCTCCTCACCTGCCGCCTCGACGGACCCGACCTCGCCACCTGCAAACGCCTCGTCGACGACGCCCTCGCTGTCGAACAAACCGGCCTCTGGGGCCTCTGCTACCTCGACCAAGCCAAAAAAGGCCCCGGCTACGAACTCGGCGACCAATGGCTCGCAAACATCGCCACCCGCAACCGCGCCTTCGGCATCCCCACCATCCGCGACCCCTTCAAAAACACCTTCCCCACCAACTACCCCATGAACGAAGCCGCCCTCTACTACGGCTGGTATAGTTTTCACCGCGACGGCCCCCTCCTCAACCCCGCCTTCCGCTTCAAAAAAGGCGCCATCGCCGTCCACCTCCACTCCCTCTCCGCCGCCAACCTCCGCGACCCCTCAAAAAACTGGGTCGGCCCCCTCCTCCAAGCCGGCGCCACCGCCACCCTCGGCAACGTCGCCGAACCCTACCTCGGCCTCACCCACAACCTCGACCTCTTCCACGACCGCCTCCTCAAAGGCTACTCCCTCGCCGAAGCCGCCCACATGGCCATCCCCGCTCACTCCTGGATGTCCCTCCTCATCGGCGACCCCCTCTACCGCCCCTTCCTCGCCCACAACCAAACCCCCACCGCCGCAGATGACCACAAAGACTACCGCGCCTTCCGACTCGCCGTCACCCAGTGGGCCGAACAACCCGACACCCTCACCGTCAAACTCCGCACCGCCGCCGCCCGCATGTCCTCCGGCCGCCTCTACGAATCCCTCGGCCTCCGCCTCCTCGCCCAAGGCGAAAACCAAAAAGCCGACGCCTTCTTCCAATCCGCCGCCACCACCTACCTCGGCGCACCCGACAAACTCCACCAAACCCACCACCGCGTCGCCATCCTCCGCACCAACCGACAAATCCCCCAAGCCGTCCAACTTCTCAACGAAGCCCAAGAACGCTTCCCCGACCTCCCCGAATCCAAATCCCTCCTCGGCCGCCGCAACATCATCGCGCCGCCGGGGGGGGGGCGGGGGGGGGGGCGGGGGGGGCGCGGGGCGGGGCGGGGGCGGGGGGGGGGGGGGGGGGGCGCGGGGGGGG
>JBCCZX010000188.1:0-5808 GCA_039186735.1 Verrucomicrobiota bacterium
ACGGTGTCGATGGCGGGCATGGTGGGGCCGAAGGAGGCTTGCATGAGGAGGCGGGAGGCGTCGTAGGGAGTGGGGGCGACGACGTTGTTGCCGGCGATCTCGTGGCCTGGCACAACACCTTCGCCAACTCCCTCAACCTCGCCGCCGGCAACAACGTCGTCGCCCCCACTCCCTACGACGCCTCCCGCCTCCTCATGCAAGCCTCCTTCGGCCCCACCATGCCCGCCATCGACACCGTCCGCAGCATGGGCATCGAAGGCTGGCTCGACGACCAAATCAACAACCAACCGGCCACTACCTTCCAACCCTACTACGACGAAATCGAAAGCGACTTCTTCGGCCCCCGCACCGACCTCTCCTACTCCTACAACGAGATGTCCGACTTCCTCAACGGCGACAACATCAACACCCCCTTTGCCCGCGCCGCCATCTCCAACCCCGATCAACTCCGCCAACGCGTCGCCTTCGCCCTCTCCCAACTCACCGTCATCTCCCGCCGCGACGCCAATCTCACCAACCGCCCCATCGCCCTCTTCAGCTTCTACGACCTCCTCCTCGAACACGCCTTCGGCAACTTCGAAGACTTCATGCTCGCCGTCACCCTCCACCCCGCCATGGGCACCTACCTCTCCCACGTCGGCAACCAACCACCCGACCCCTCCATCAACCGCTACCCCGACGAAAACTACGCCCGCGAGGTCATGCAGCTCTTCATGATCGGTCTCTGGGAACTCAACAACGATGGCTCTCGTAAAAAGGCCATCAACGGCGACGACATCCCCACCTACTCCAACACCGAAATCACCGAACTCGCCCGCGTCCTCACCGGTCTCTGGTACGGCGGCAACCCCTGGGCCTCCGGCGGCTGGCAAGACATCGACTTCGCCGTCCCCATGGAAATGCACGCCGACTACCACGACTTCAATGAAAAGACTCTCCTCAACGGCTTCACCATCCCCAAACGCTTCCCTTCCCAAGCCAATGGCCTCCTCGATATCCAGGACGCTATCCGCCACCTTTTCGAACACGGCAACTGCCCTCCCTTCGTCTCAAAATCCCTCATCCAATTCCTCGTCACCTCGAACCCCACTCCCGCCTACGTCGAACGCATCGCCAACGTCTTCATCAACGACGGCACTGGCACCCGCGGCAACCTCGCCGCCGTCGTCAAAGCCATCCTCATGGACCCCGAAGCTCGCGACCCCGCCATCGCCAACTCCGAAAACTTCGGCCTCCTCCGCGAACCCGTCATCCGCACCATGCACCTCGCCCGCCTCTCCCGACTCAATCAAAACAACGACCTCGTCTGGTGGGGCTACGATGCCTACTACAACAACGCCTTCCAACAGCCCCTCTTCTCCCCCTCCGTCTTCAACTTCTTTGGCCCTGACTACTCACCCCCCGGCACCCTCACCGAGGCCGGCCTCGCCGGACCCGCATTCGAAATCACCAACTCCTTCACCGCCGTCTCCTTCCCCAACCAACTCTGGTCCTACGCCGACGAAGGCATCTCCCTCTGGGACGTCTACTCCGACCCCGCCGACTACTCTGCCCTCCTCCCCTACGCCAACGACCACGACACCCTCCTCGACTACGTCAACCTCCTCGCCTGCGCCGGCCACATGTCCGCCGAAACCCGCGCCACCATCAAGTCCTCTCTCGATGCCACTGACGCCAACGACCAACCCGGAAAAGTCAAACTCGCCCTCTACCTCGCCCTCATGTCCCCCAACGGAGCCATCCAACGCTAACAGAGCGCGGACTTCAGTCCGCCCCACTGCACAAAAAGCACATAACCACCGGCCACAACCTCAAAACACAGTCAAAGCACACAACACAAGCCAACCAGAAAAACTCCGCGTCTTTGCGTCTCCGTGCGAGGCAAAAAAACAACCCAAGCCTCCCGTCCAACTCGCCAAACAATCCAGCCAAATCCCAAATCCCAAATCCCAAATCCCAAAAAAATCCGCCTCTCTACATCCCCACGCATCACAAAAACAAAACCTCACATCCAATCCATCCCATCCATCCTGGTCCAAAAAACACAACCCAAGCTCCGTTTCACTTCGTTCCCTCCTGTTCAAAAACCACAAAAACTTACGCCACAACCCAAGCCTCCTTCTCTCCTAACCTCCTGTTCCAACCACAACCATGAACCGCCGCAAATTCCTCGGAGAATCCGCCTGCGCCGCCCTCGGCTCTACTTCCGTGATGTCCACTCTTCTCAACCTGAAGATGGCCAACCACGCCGCTGCTGCCGGACTCCCCGCCGCCGGCACCGACCGCAAGACCCTCGTCTGCGTCTTTCTCCATGGCGGCATCGATTCCTTCAACGTCCTCGTCCCCCGCGACGCTTCCCGCTACGCCGACTACGCCGCCTCCCGCTCCAACCTCGCCCTCCCCGACACCGGCCTCCTCACCCTCAATCAAAACGGTGGCGACGGCCAACTCTACGGCCTTCACCCCGGCACCTCCGAAATCACCGAACTCTTCAACGGCGTCGGCGGCAATACCAGCAACCGCCGACTCTCCTTCGTCTCCAACGTCGGCACCCTCATCGAACCCACCTCGATGACCGCCTACCAAAACGAATCCGTTGACATCCCCCTCGCCCTCTTCTCCCACTCCGACCAAATCGAACAGTGGCAAACCTCCCTCCCCCAGGGCGGCAACAAGCTCACGGGCTGGGCTGGCCGCGCCGCCGACGTCCTCCACTGCACCCACAACCTCGACCTTGCCTCCATGTCGATTTCCTTTTCCGGAAACAACATGTTCCAAGTCGGCAACGACACCCAACAGTTCGTGATGACCCCCAACGGCGCTCTCACCTTCTCCCAGCAAGGCTCTAACACGAACAATGCCACCGTTCAGAAAAACCTCGCCGTCAAATCCCTCATCGATCAGCACTACCAGAACCTCATGGAGAAGGCCTTCGCCGAACTCACCAAATCCTCCGTCGACCAACAAGAGTTCGTCCAAACCCAATTCGACTCCGTTGCCACCAACTTCATCACCACCTCTTTTCCAAACTCCTTCATCGGCAACCAGCTCCTCGGCGCTCTCCGCATGATTCACCTCCGCGAACAACTCGGCCTCCGCCGCCAAACCATCTTCGTCACCTTCAGCGGCTGGGACCACCATGGCGAACTGTTAGACACTCAAGACGGCATGCTCCGCACTCTCTCCCCCGCCCTCGGCGCCTTCCAAGCGGGCCTCGCCGAACTCGGCCTCGAAGACTCCGTTCTCACCTTCACTTCCTCCGACTTCGGACGCACCCTTCGCTCCAACGGACGCGGCACCGACCACGCGTGGGGCGGCAACCAAATGGTCTTCGGCGGCCCCGTCAACGGCGGCCAAGTCAAGGGCACCTACCCCAATCTCGCCCTCGACGGACCCGACGACGTCGGCCGCGGCGGTCGCCTCCTCCCCACCACCTCCGTCGACGAATTCTTTGCCGAACTCCTCCTCTGGTTCGGCGTCAGCGGCACCGACATGTCCTCCGTCCTCCCCAATCTCTCCAATTTCTACAACGTCGCATCTGCAGACCCAACGAATCCTTCCACCCTCCCCATCGGTTTCCTAAAACCGAACACCTTCTAATCTGAAAGGTAGGGCGTGGCGGCTCGCCGCGCCGCGAAACAAGCGGAAAACCACCCCTTCTACCCTCATCATGTCGTCCACTTTCATGGTCTTTTATCCTCCCCGACTTCAACCTTGAGAACAGTTCGATGCGCACCAAACTCACCGTCTCCACCACCCTCGCTTTGGTTGCGCTCGCCGTCACCGTCTTCTTCCTCGCCAAAAACAAATTCAACAAAACCCCTCTCACCTCGACCGACCCTCCTCCACCTCCCCCCGTCGAATCCACCCCGCCACCACCCGAGGACCTCCCCCCTCCCAAACCACCCCTCGCCAACCGCCTCCTCGAAAACTACGCCTCCGCCGGCGCCACATTCCAAGAAGACACCATTCTCCTCCACAACGTTCTTCGCAACGTCTTCCTCCTCGTCAAAAAACGCGACCCTCGACACTACGCCACCAATCCCGACCTCGTTGAATTCCTCATCGGCAACAACAACAACCGCGAAACCTACCTCACCCCCCCCCATCCCATCCTCAACCGCGACAACCTCCTCATCGACCGCTTCGGCACCCCCCTCCACTTCCACCCCATCTCAAAAGACCTCCTCCAAATCCGCTCCGCCGGCCCCGACACCATCCTCTTCACCGAAGACGACTTCACCTACCCCCCCGACCCCTCCTCAACTGCAGGGTAGGGCCGATCGGCCCGGTCCGCCTCGAACAACCAAACCACCTCTCCCCCGGACGGACCGCGGACTTCAGTCCGCCCCACAACCCCATCAAAAAACCTCCGCGTCTCCGCGGCTCTGCGCGAAACAAAAATACAAACAATCCCACCTCAACCCAAACCTCACGTCTTCGCGCGAGTCACAGCCAACAGCCAACAGCCAACAGCCCACAAGCCCACAAGCCCACAGCCACAGCCCAAAGCCAAAGCCAAAGCCAAAGCCAAAGACCAAAAAAACTTCGCGTCTTTGCGTCTTCGCGCGAGGCAAAAAACAAAACTCCTGCCCCTCCCATCCAGCCAGCTCCAAACAAAGAGCAAAGACCAACACCGCCACCACCACAAAAAACCCTCCCCAAAAATTCGCACTCATTGGCACACACACAAAGCATCTCCCTGAAACAAACACAGAAAACCTCTGCGCCTCAGCGGCTCTGCGCGATGCAAAACACAAACCCAAACTTCAGCGCCTCCGCGTCTCCACACGAGACCTCAAAAAATAACACCCATCTCACCCAAAACCCCATCCACTCTCATCCACACCACACCCAAGAAAATCTTGCGAACCCAAAACCAACAACCCCATCACCTCCCAAAGCAAGCTCCGCGCCTCTGCGTCTCCGCGCGAGACTCGAAAACAAAGCATCCCGCCAAAACCCTAGCTCCCTTCCCTTCCTCCTCTTCAAACCCTCCATAACCCAAGCCAACACAACCGAGCAACATCCTGCTCATCCTGTCTATCCATATTTCCAAACTCACCCCACCAAACCGGCCGCCAACTCCAAGCACCCCACCATCCCCGCCTCCTGCCCCAATCCCGCTACCTGCAAATATTCCTCCACCGGAGGTAACTCCCAGTAATTTCCCGACTCCCGCAAAAACTCCTCTCGTATCATCTCTACCAACCCGTTCGTCTGACTCACCCCCCCTCCAAATAAAATCACCTCCGGCGCCCATGCCGCCGTCAGATTCACCGCCCCCCGCGCCAACCATCGCGTCTCCTCTCGCCAAGCCGAATCCCCCACCCCAATCTCCTCTGCTCTCTTCCCCACTCGCGCCCCCATCGCGGTCCCCGAAGCCAGGCCCTCCCAACACCCCTCGTGAAATGGACAAACCCCTCCCTGCTCTCCCACAAACATGTGCCCCACCTCAGGATGACTCCGCCCCCGAAAAATCTTCCCCCCCTGCACCAGCCCGCCACCAATCCCCGTCCCCACCGTCACGTACGCCACCGACTCCTTCCCTCGTCCAGCCCCCAACCTCCACTCTCCAAAACACGCCGCATTCACATCCGTCTCAAACACCACCGGCACCCCAACCCCAAAAGCCTCCCTCACCGACCCCAAAAAATCCACCCCCGACCAACCAGGCTTCGGCGTCTCCAAAATGAATCCATAATCACTTTTCCCCTTCACCACCCCTGCCGGCCCAAATGTCCCAATCCCCACACTCGCCAATTCCCCCCTCTCTGACCTCATCCTCTCAAAAAACCCCCGCACCTC
>JBCCZX010000189.1:0-5800 GCA_039186735.1 Verrucomicrobiota bacterium
GAAGACATGCATCCCGTCGCCGACGAAGTCGGCTACGAATTCCTCTTCTCCGTCAACCCCGGCATGACCCGCCTCGACAGCAAAAACCACTCCCTCCCCCGCTACATCATCCTGGGCAACACCGACTCCTACTTCGAACTCACCACCACCTTCCGCAAACAACCCAACCAAGCCGACACCGAAGGCATCACCATCCAAACCACCGCCCACCCCGTCACCCCGCGCGCCGGCTCCCTCACCAGCAACCGCCTCCCCCTCATCGCCGCCGACCTCTCCAGCCTCACCACCATCGACCCCGACTCCCTCGTCATGCGCGTCGGCGGCTTCGGCAAAGTTCCCGCCCAGTGGAACCCCTCTGACAAAACCTTCTCCTGGCGTGTCAACCGCCCCCTCCGTGCCAAAGCCTGCGAAATCTCCGTCCAATGGCGCCTAAAGGAAAATCCCGACTACGACCTCCCCATGAAATGGTCCTTCCGCCTCGACCTCGAGGACGCCTACCGCCCCCGCTAATCTCCTCCCCAAAAATACGTGACCATTCTGCGAGGCCTCATCTGGATCGCCTTCCTCGTCCTCGCATTCCTCACCTTCTCACAGCCCCAAACCGCGCCCTCCGCACCCGCATGGCGCCCTTCACTTCCCGACCTCACCAATCAGGAACAGAAACCGAACAAGTCAAAAGAGCCAACACAACCAACCACCTCCCCCAACTTCGCCTCTTGGCCCCTCCAACCCCGCTACCAAATCCCCGAACCCCGAATCCTCCTCGTCGAAGAAAACCCCGACACCCAAACCTGGCTCTACCGCAGTCCACACTTCGACTTCCTCTCCAACGCCCCCCTCCGCCCCCACGTCGTCCGCGAATTCGCCAGCCTTTTCGAACTCACCCACCACTACTGCCGTCAACTCCCCTTCCAACTGCCCCGCCTTCAACAACAACAAACCCAACCCATGCTCATCCAACTCCTCGAGCACGAACGCGACTACGTCGCCCTCGGCGGCCTGCCCGGCTCCGGCGGCGCCTACCTTCACGACCGCGACCTCATCATCGTCCCCTTCGCTGGACTCGGCCTCAAAAAATCTCACCGCCAATACGCCCTCGACCCCCACCGCACCAACCAAACCCTCACCCACGAAACCACCCACATGCTCATGCGCGGCCCCCTCCTCCAAGACGGCTGGTTCGTCGAAGGCTCCGCCGAATACGTCGCCACCATCCCCGCCAAAAACGACCGCCTCCTCGTCTCCGAACACCTCGCCTCCATCAAAGCCTACATCACCTCCTTCGGCTTCGGCGGCAAAGGCGGCCACAACCTCGGCACCAACATCACCCTCACCCCTCTCAAAGACTTCATCGAAGCCCCCTACGACCAATTCCAACAAACTCCCCACGCCTACCCCTACTCCCTCCTCCTCTTCCACTTCTTCGCCCACCAAGACGAACCCGGCAACGCTGCCCGCCTCCAACTCTACGCCCAATCCCTTCTCGCCAACTCTGAAAAAACCACGGCCCGCAAGCACTTACTTGCAGGCCGCAATTATCGAACACTTGAGAAACTGCTGACTAACAGTTGGCACAAACATGGCATCAACCTGTCGTTCTCCAACTGAAAGACGCGTCTTCTCGTGTCTTACGGTTCTAAGACTTCTTCAAAAGATCCCGAATTTCCTCAAGCAACACTTCCTGCTTCGGCGGCTCTGGCGGTGCAGCCTCTTCTTCCTTCTTCATCCCTTCCAACACCTTTTTCACCACGATGAAGACCACGAACGCCAACGCCACGAAGGAGATGAAATCCTGGATGAATTGACCATAATTGATCGCCACCTCTTCCACACCCGTCACCGCCTCCGTCGTCACATTTCCTGCCTCATCCGTTTCGGCTTCCACCGCCGGCACTCCCGCCTGAAAGACATACTTCATCTTCGAAAAATCGACCCCCGCCAACGCCGCACCGAGTGGCGGCATAATCACATTATCCACGAGTGACTTCACGACCGTTGCAAATCCCCCCCCCAAAATGAAACCCACCGCCATATCAACGAGGTTCCCTTTAAACGCAAATTCCTTGAATTCCTTAAGCATTGTTCTCTTTCTGTTGGTTTAAGTCGCCTGTGGCGGCGCGCTATCAGACAACCCCTTTCTCCAAAAGGTCACAAACCTTTCCTGCGCCCGCAAAATGCCCCCTCTCACCCCAAAACGCCACAATCCCCTCTTCCCCAAACCTTCTCCCACCTGTTATCCCTCTCCAACCATGGCCATTCACCCCACCGCCGTCATCTCTCCCAAAGCCGAAATCGGCTCCGATTGCGAAGTCGGGCCCTTCTGTGTCATTGGCGACGGCGTCACCCTCGGCGACCACTCCCGCCTCCACTCCCACGTCGTCATCGAACGCAACACCACCATCGGCACCCACCTCGAAGCCTTCCCCTTCGCCGCTCTCGGTGGCCGCACCCAGGACCTCAAATACAAAGGCCAGGACACCCACCTCCACATCGGCGACCACAACACCTTCCGCGAAAACACTACCGTCCACCGCGGCACCACCCCCGAAACCCCCACCCGCATCGGCAACCACAATCTCCTCCTCTGCTACGCCCACGTCGCCCACGAATGCCTCGTCGGCAACCACACCATCTTCTCCAACAACGCCACCATCGCTGGACACGTCACCGTCGAAGACCACGTCATCATCTCCGGCCTCTCCGCGGTCCATCAATTCTGCCGCCTCGGCCAACACGCCATGATCGGCGGCCTCGCCCGCATCATCTCCGACGTCCCCCCCTTCACCATCGTCGAAGGCCACCAAGCCTCCGTTCGCGGACTCAACCTCGTCGGCCTCCAACGCCGCGGCTTCTCCCCCGAATCCATCCGCGCCCTCAAAACCGCCTACAAAACCCTCTTCCTCAAAAAAGAACTCAACTTCGACGCCCAAATCGAAACCCTCCGCAACCACGAACACGCCACCGACCCCTCCGTCCAAGATCTCCTCACCTTCCTCGCCAACACCGACCGCGGCATCACGAGGTAACAAACGGTAGGGACGTCTCGCCGAGACGCCCGCGTCTTCGACCTTCGAAAACGAGACCCCAACAAAAAAGCGCGAACCCCTCTCAGGACCCGCGCTCCAAATGGTTCGCCAGCGGCCTACTGGTGGAAGCCAATGTAAATCGCCAAGACCACCAACACGAGTATTCCGCTCGCCACCTTCGCACCCTTCCAAGGCGTCATGTCGATCGTCGTCTTCGTCTCCATCTCCCAAGGCTCCGCCAACGGCGCAACCTTCGAAGCCACGAACATGATCCCCATCAAGAACGCAAAGGTAATACCCATCAAATGGAAGTTGCTGAACCCGGTCACCCCATCAATCCCCGCTCCACCATTGAAAGCAGGATAGAGAATCAAGGTCGAAATCATGATCACCAAACCCACCACCAACGCTGCAAACGCCGAACTCGCTGGCACCCTCCGATTGAGCATCCCCATCACCACCACCGCGAAAATCGGCACCGCGTAAATCCCGTTCATCGTCTGCAGATAACTGAACAAACTGCCCGTCTTCGAAAGCAACGGCGAACCAATCATCGCTGCGATGGCAACAATCGTTACAAACAACTTCGCCGTCTTCACCGTCTTCTCATCATCCGCACTCGGATTCAAAAAGCTCTTGTAAAGCCCGATCGAAAAGAGCGCCGAGGTCGAGTTCAAAGCCGCGTTAAATGAACTCAAAATCGCCCCCACCATCACCGCTGCAAAGAACCCCGTCAGATGCGATGGCAACACATCCGCCACCACTTTCCCGTAAGCATCATCATTACTCACGTCCTGGCCAAAATAGAGGTGATACGCAATCAGACCCGGCAAAACCAAATAAATCGGCCCCAGCAACTTCAACGCACCCGTCAAAAGCACCCCCTTCTGACCTTCCGCCAACGAACTCGCTCCAAACGTCCGCTGAATGATCTGCTGGTTCGTGCACCAGTAAAACAAGTTCAACAACGCCACCCCCGTAAACAAGGTCGCAAATGGCACCTCCGAATCAGAAGCACCCGTCGAATCCATTCGCTCCGGATGCGTATTCCGCAACGTCTCCCAACCCGCCGAAACCCCACCGTCACCTCCTAGAAAACCCAACGCAAACCACGCAATCATAAATCCACCAATCAACAAGCCCACCCCGTTGATCGTATCCAAAACCGCCAAGGTCCGCAGACCTCCAAAACGGGAATAAATCATGCCCGCGATGCCAATCCCCACGCAGGTAATCTGCAACAAGGTGTAATCATTCTCGATGCCCGTCATGGCCTTCAAATCCATGATGTTGATCAAGCCCTTTGCACCACTGTAGAGAATAATCGGAATCAACAAC
This sequence comes from Verrucomicrobiota bacterium, assembly GCA_039186735.1. Taxonomy (GTDB): domain Bacteria; phylum Verrucomicrobiota; class Verrucomicrobiia; order Verrucomicrobiales; family Akkermansiaceae; genus Roseibacillus. Next base: position 4,365 of record JBCCZX010000189.1, read on the forward strand.
AACGCATACGCCGCCAAAAAAATCGAGTTCGCCAAGCCCTGCGTCCGCTTGTCAAAACGCTGCTCAAGAAACTGCGGAACCGTTGTAATCCCCGCCCGCAAAAATTTCGGCAGAAAGAAAATCGCCATCAACACCAGCGCAATCACCGCCACCACCTCCCACGCCATCACACTGAACCCATTCTTATAAGCCGAACCATTCAGCCCCACCATCTGCTCCGTCGAAAGATTCGTCAGAAGCAAGGACCCCGCGATGATCGGAAAGGTCAAACTCCGACCACCCAAAAAGAATCCTTCCGAACTATCCGTCCGATCCTTTCGAGTGATCCACCAGGTCAAAATGGCCGCAAAGGCCGTAAACGCGATAAACGAAATAACTGTTGTCATCCTAAAACCAATGTTGCTTGCCGACCCCTTCCAATAAAGGGATCCCCGAAACCCTAGCGACCCCAGCCAACGCTTGGAAAGAGTCAATTTCGCATCCACAGTCCCTTTTCAATGAATCACCGCATCCTCGTCGTCGGAAAACCCTCCCTTTCCCACGCTCGCGCAGGCATCGACGACTACCTCCGCCGCCTCCAACGCCACGGCAACTACTCCCTCGAAACCCTCAAAGACGGCCCCGCCGACACCGTCTCCAAACGCCTCCTCGACACCTCCCAAAAATCCTTCCGCATCATCCTCGACGAACGAGGCCGCTCCCCCAACACCAAAGAACTCGCCGACCGCATCGCCGACTGGACCCACCGCCCCGACATCAAAACCCTCTCCTACCTCATCGGCCCCGCCGACGGCCACACCCTCCAAACTCGGGACGCTGCCGACTACGTCCTCGCCCTCTCACCCCTCACCCTTCAACACGAAATCGCTACCGTCGTCCTCCTCGAACAACTCTACCGCATCGCCACCATCCACGCCGGCATCCCCTACCACCGAACCTAACTGGACCGGCATCACTCATATCGCCGCAGTCGACCATCGCTTTGCTCGACCCAAAGCCCCACTCCGTTCCTCACCCATTTTTCTGACGTCGAGAGATCGGTTTCGTCGAAACCGCACCGCAGAATCCCGCCAAAACCACTGGGAGCGCCGGTCTGTGACCGGCCCCAAAGCCAACAGCCATCATCCACGCCTCGCAAACCTTTCCCTCCTATTGAGAAACCACCCAGAATCAAGCCACTGCCTAAGCCCCCTCTCCTCCAAACCTTCTGTTCCAAACCAACACAAAAACTCATCCAAAACCCAAGCTCCGTTTGCTTCCCAACCTCCGAGAAAAACGATCAGCCTTCAAGCACCCCATCACCAACCCACGACACTCCCCTCCCTTCCAAGGAGGGGCATCCTCGCTGAATGCAAGGTCGGGGTGCTTGGCCCGAGAACTCCCACACACATCCGGGTCTGCACCGATCCCATCCCTCCAAAACCCCAGCCACAGCA
>JBCCZX010000190.1:0-5796 GCA_039186735.1 Verrucomicrobiota bacterium
CATCAAAAATCTCCGCGTCTCTGCGGCTCCGCGCGAGAAAAAAAACACACAGCATCCCGCCACAACCCAAGCTTCGCGTCTTCGTGTCTTCGCGCGAGTCACAGCCACAGCCACAGCCACAGCCACAGCCAAAGCCAAAGCCAAAGCCAAAGCCAAAGCCAAATCCAAATCCAAATCCAAATCCAAATCCAAATCCAAATCCAAATTCACAAAGCAAAAAGGAAATCTGCGTTCATCGGCGTCAATCTGCGGTTCAAAAAATCAAATCCATCCCATCCATCCTGGTCCAAAAAAACCAAAAGACTCCCCGTCTCCGCGCAAGGGAAAAGTACCCAGCAATTCTCCGCTCAATCCGAGAAAAATCTACCTGAGCAAAACCTCAATGCTGATGCCGCACATCCTCAGCCGACTCAATAAACACCACCTCTTCCGCCACCTTCACCGACAAATCCCCAATCCGCTCCAACGACCGCCCCACAAACATCAAATGCAACAAACCCACCACCCCGTCATGCCGCTCCTCCACCATCCGGCTCAACGACTTCGCTAGCTTCTTGTGAATCTTATCCAAATTTCGATCCTGATTCGCCAACTCCTCCGCTACCTCCACATTCCCATCCACAAAACAAGCCATCGCCCCCCGCAACTCCTCCATCGCCAATGCATACATCGGCTCAATCAAATTCACCTCCACAATCTGACCCTGGCGCAAAATCTTCCGCGACCTCTTCGCCACCTGCACCGCATGATCCGCGATCCGCTCCAAAGTCCGCGCCACATTCATGCTCCCGATAATGAAGCGCAACTCCCTCCCACCCGGACGAAACCGGGTCAACAACTCGAACCCCAACTGCGAAATCGCCTTCTCCTCCTCATCCGTCTCATCATCCGCCGCAATCACCGCATCACACGAGTCCGAACTCCCGCTCAACAGCGCCTGCACCGCATTCTCCACCTGCTGCCGCACCACCCGCGACAACGAAAAAACAGAAGCATGCAGCTGTTCTAGCCCCGGCTCCAATTCCATCTCATCAATTGCACTCAACGGGCCGAATTTCACTTCATTCCCGTGACACCAAACTCGTGCCCAACGTGTGACAACAACATGTTCAAATTGTGACGAAGCGCAGCCGAAAGATCAGCCGAATCCAAACGAGACCCAGTCAATCGACCCCAAAGATCACCTCCCCCCTCTCCCTCATCACCCTTCTCAAGCTTCGCAAACTCGGTATCAAGCTTCCCAAAAAGATCCAAAACCAGCTTCATGTGCGCCGAACGCCAATCCACAGAACCAATCTGCCCTTCCAAGGGAATTTGCGGCAACTCACGCATCACTTGACCCGTATTGAGGCGTTGACCCTTCATCTGAATCCGAATCTGTGACGCACCCACATAACCATCCGGAGTAAACGTCAACTCAATGTAACTCACCGCATCCGGCCTCGTTGTTGAAAGATGATCCACCCGCGTCGAAACAAAAATCCCTCCATCAATATTCTTCGTAACCGTCGGCACATGCGTCCGGTACTTCTGATTATCAATCGTATAACTCGCCGTCCGGTTCCGACCCCAACCCTTCTCCGAAAGAGTCCGCCCGAACCCCTCCACATCAATACCTAGCCCGAAAGCCGAACCAAGACCAGCAAGCGCGGCCGCCAGAATAATTGCTACTGTTTTCATCGTATTTTTTGAAATTGATTTAGAACACAACGCGCGCCCCCGAATGCCATAACCAGCTACTCAACTCGTCCGCATTCTGATTTTTAAGAACTCGATACTCAACACCCGTAGTGAACATCAGATAATCCTCGATCACGTGCCAATCCAAGCCTCCATAAAAAGAATGGAGCTCATCACCCGTCTGAATCGTCGAATAACCGGCCAGAGGTTGTCTCGAATCACCAGACGCATTCGGCACTCCATACCCCACACTCAAACCCCCGATATCATCGGTATCCGCATACCCATAACGCCCAACAAACCGAAGCGCATCTCTCAAAAGCCAATAACGCCCCATCAAAGACATCCCCCAGGCCGTATCCACCGGACCATTGGCCAACACAAAATCTCCACTGAAATCAAAATCCCCACTACTCACCTCAATCCCCGTCGCCAAAACATGCTCATAACCACGCGGAACACTCCCCGGCTGACCATCATCAAGATTGTGAATGTAATCCACATACCATCGCTGATGAGTCGACAACACCTCTTCACCCGTAGACTCCGCACTTTCCGGCGGAAGCCCACTAAACTGATAAGCCAAACTCGCCAGAATAAAGCCTGAACCCCCAAATCCTGGCAAACTCTTATCCACCTCGCCACTAAACCACCCCAAACCCATTTCCCAAGGCCCGCTCAAACCCGTCAGTTTGACCCCGAGCGTATTCGCAGGCGCAACCTGCGCCACAATCGGGGACAAACCCGGCGCAATTCGAACCTCGGGATCACGACGATACTCCTGCGTAAACGGGGGACGAAACTTTCCTGCCTCCACTTTCAAACCCTCGTTCACCTGCACCGTCGCCTTCAAAGTATCGATACCCTGATAACCACTCCCATCCACCACAACTCGCCCTTCCAAATCCGTGTTGTAAAACGCTCGGATCATCCCCCCCAATCTCAAACGCCGTAGCTGGTTATCATCCAAATCTTCGTCAGGAGTCCCGCCATCGCGCTCAATCGTCCCCGTCACATACCCCCACTCCGCCAAACCATCAATCGCCACCGCTTGCACCACCGGCTCCGTCGCATCCGTCTCAAACGTCACCAAAGGCGGTAAACTCCTTCGCCATCGACGAGAATAATCGACCGTCTTCACCTCCGTCTTCTGCTTCGGTTCAGGACCTGCCGCCGGCTCTCGCTCCTCATCTTCCAAAAGTCCACTCAAGGTCAAATCCTCCTCCGATATCTTCCCTTCCAAAAGATCCAAGGCCTCGTTCGCAAGCAATCCACTTGCTCCCGCCAAACAAATCATCAAAACAACCGTGGGCTTCATCTCTCCTAACGTAAGGTTTTCTCCGCGTTTTCTTTCGCTTTCGCCTTCTCGCGCTCTTCCTGCAGAGCTTTCGCTTCCGCCTCTTCTCGGGCTTCGCGCTCTTTCTGCCGCTCCGCAAAAACCGAAACCTGGCGCACATACCGTTTCAGATTGTCGCTCGGCTTCATCGTGACTGCTTTTTCCAAATAACCCAGTGCCTCCACATACTCCTGCTGCCTCACCAACATCTGACCAAAACTCCGCATCGCCACATACTGAATCTCCTCATCTGCATCATTCATCGCCAAGGTAAATTTCGCCCGCGCAGTGCCCCGCAGACGAACCTCATCCTCCTCAAGATCCGCACCCTCCGCCTGCTGCTCGAAAAACAAACCCTGTTCCACCAGCGCCTCCCCATTCATCGGCTCCAAGGTCAAAACCTCCTCCAACAGCGGCCCCACCCGCTCATCCTCTCCCGTCTCTTGGGCAATCCGGACTTCGATCAACTTCAGCCGAACTTGCTGATCCCGTGTCAGCTTCCCACCCCCCTTGCTCCGCAACGCCTCAATATAACGCGCCGATTCCCGCGGAGCTCCATAATCAGCCAGCACCTTCGCCGTCTTCAAACTCCGCTCCGCATCAAAACCATCACCCTTCGACAACGCAGCCAAATATGCCCCCAAAGCCAACACCGGCTTCTTCTGATCCGTATAAATATCGCCCAAAGTATTCAAAGTCGCCTCATCCGCCAAACCCTTCAGTTTCAAAATCTCGAAATTCGTCGCCGCTCGCAAGGGCTCCTCCAGATTCAAGTAGCAGTTCGCCTGCATCTTCCAAAAATCCGCACTATTTGGCGTCTCTGCCAACAACTCTCCCAACATCGCCGCCGACTCCACCCACTTCTCTTGCTGATAAAGCGCCAATGTCAGCCCCGACTTCCACTGCCCCTCATCCGGGTTCAACAAATAAGCCTGCCGATACGCACCCTCCGCCGCCAAAGGCTTGTCCTCCTGCGTATAAGCGTAACCTAACAAACCAAACACCAACTGATCCGCTTCCCCCAACTGAATCGCCTGCTTCAAATACGGTAAAGCATCACTAATCCGATCCTGACTCGCATACAAAAGAGCCAGATACTTATGCGCCCTCCGAAAATCAGGATGCCGCTGAATCGCCAACTTGTAAGCCCGCTCGGCATCCGCCGTCCGATCATTCATGTAATACAGCTGCGCCAACTGAAACACCAACGCCGCACTCACATCCTTCGGCTTCACCCCCTCCTCAATCGGATTCTTCCGCAACTTAATAAAATCCACAATCCGCGCCTCAGCCTCCCGAAAGCGCGCATCTGAAAACAAGTCCGCCAACTCCGCCAACAACTCCGCTTCCTCCCGATCCACCTTCGGCTCCACCGGAGACAAAAAACCAAAAGCCCCCACAAAACCCTTAATAAACTCCGGACTCCGGAACTGCTCCTTCGGAATCCGCAAGGGCTCTGCCGACACCAATGCTCCGCCGCCTACCAACAAACCCAAAAAATATGCCCACGCTCTCATGCTTTGCTCTATGTTTTCACTCGAAAATTAAACGGAATGCGAGCCGTCATCATCGCCTTCCTCCCCCCCTTGATCCCCGGCTTGAACTTCCACCGCTTCACCGCATTCACCGCCGCCTTGTCCATCGCACGAAATCCAGAAGTCTCCTTCACCGTCGCATTCGCCACCACCCCGCGCTCATCCACTGTCACCAGCACAATCACCCGACCCTCAATCTTCTTCTTCAACAAATCCTTCGGATAACGGGGAGGGATCTTCGTCGTCGGGCGCGGAGGAGTATCAATATCATTCGCCCCAAATGCATCCGGGTCATCCGCAATCTCAAAATTCGGATTCAACTGAATCGCGGTCCCCCCCACTCCCGAAGCGATATCAATGGGCAAATCGGGAATCTCCATCGTCTCAGGCTCAAGAACCAACTCGGGCTCGGGCTCCTCCTCATCCTCGGGCGGCGGGGGCTCATCTTCCACCTCAAATTCATCCGGTGCTTCCTCCACATTCGCCACCTCCAAAACCTTCGTCTCCGTTTTCTCCCCGCCCTCCAACTTCTTCATCAGCGGAATCACAAAAAACACCAAAAAGGTAAACAACACCCCACCCAATATCGCCGACACCAGATTCAATGGCCGGTTAGACTTCGGGGGTTTGTAAATGTGATGCTCCATCTCCTAACTTTGCGTGAACGTCACCTGCTCCCCTCCTGCCCTTCTCACCTCATCATAAACCCGCGTCCGCACCCCATGCTGCGCCTGCGGATGCGATTGAATGATGATCGGCGACTCTTCATCCGCCGACAACGCATTGCGGACAATCGTGCCCACCGAATCCAATCCAATCCGATTCCCATCATGCATCACCACATTATCCTGCCCCACCGCAAACAACACCGTCGTCTGCTCATTCACCGAAGAAACTGCCGAAGAATCATCCGGCAACGGCAACGGCACCCCGTCCTCCTCGACAAAAACCGCCGTCACAATGAAGAAAATCAAAAGAATAAAAACGCAATCGATCATCGGCGACAAATCCGGTTCCGGATCGCCATCATCATTCCCCGCTCCCAATCTTCCGCGTCCAAACATCAGGTCTCTGTCGAAGTTGTAATCCGGTGCTTCAACACCCCGGCCGCCAAACACTCCTTGCCCACGTCATCCACCAAACCCGCTTGCGCAGCCGTGTCCCCCTTGATGATCACATGCGCATCCCCTGGATCACTCTTCTCCAACAACAAAGGCCGCACCACCTGCTGCACCCCCGGCAAAC
>JBCCZX010000191.1:0-5592 GCA_039186735.1 Verrucomicrobiota bacterium
CTATCGAGGAAGAAATACTCTTGGTCGAAGTCATCCGCATCGGACACCGAAAAGATATTTATCGAGATAATTAAAATAGGAACAGACATCACGGAGTAAATTTAGAAGCTTTGCCTTGATTCCACCTCCCTCCAAACCATGCAAAAGCAACTCACCTTCTCCTTCGACATCGGCCACTCCTCCATCGGTTGGGCAGTACTCTCCTCCGAGCCAAAAACTCGCGAGAATCCTTTTCCTCAACCCAATTTGGACGGCTGTGGCTCCGTCCTGTTCCCCAAAGACGACTGCCTCGCTTCTTCTCGACGCACTTTCCGGCGCATGCGGCGCAACATCCGCTCTACTCGGCAGCGCATTGAGCAGCTCAAGCAACTCCTACTCCATCTCGGCGTTCTAAGCGAAGAACAACTCAACGAACCCGGCCATCCAGCTCCTCACCTCCTCGCCGCCCGCGCCATTCTCGCTAACCAACCCATCCTCACCTGGCACGAACTCTGGCACCTCCTCCGCTGGTATGCCCACAACCGTGGATACGATGGAAATAGTAGATGGTCTCGTCAGGAACAAGATGACGAGGGCGACACCGAAAAAGAAAAAACCGCCCTCGAGCTCATGGCCAAACATGGCACCAACAGCATGGCCGAAACCATCTGTGCCGTCCTCGGACTCAAACTCGACGAATCCAAAATTTCCTCCACCAAGCCCTACAAAACCCTCAACGCCGCCTTCCCTCGCAAAACCGTCCGCGAAGAAGTCCTCACCCTCCTCAAAAAACACAAGGGCCACCTCCCCAATCTCGACGACAACTTCATCGACACCCTCATTGCCCGCGACTCCGACTCCCAAAAAGAACATCGCGCCTGGCAAACCATTCCCGTTCCCACCATCGAACTCCCCCGGCGCTACTACGGAGGTCTCCTCTTCGGCCAACTCATTCCCCGCTTCGACAACCGCATCATCGCCCGTTGCCCCATCTCCGGCGACAAAGTCCCCAACAAAGCAACGCGCGAATTCCTCCACTACCGCTGGGCCATGCTCCTCGCCAACATCAAGGCAGATGAACACTTCCTCTCCCCCGAACAACGCCAAGCCGTTCATGCGAAAATGCAAGAACACGGTCGTCTCACCCCCACCGAACTCCGCAAATTTGTCGAAGAACTGACTGGCACCGAAAAGACCAACATCAGTTCCTCCTTCGAAATTCACCCCGACTCCAAGGACGCCCTCGTTCTCGATCCCGCCCTCGCCTACTTCCACGCCGGCGATTCCAAACCCAAGAAAAACACCACCACCCTCGCCCACTTTTGGCGTCACTTGCCTGAAGCAACGAAGCACCGTGCCCTCGGTCGCTGGAAAAAAAGCCGCCCCGTTAACCTCCAGTGGATGCTCGATGAATGCACCCGCGAAAACCAAGGCCCTTCCCCGCTTGAAGAAGAAATCGACCGCCACTTCGCTGCCGATCAAAAGAAAAAAAAACCTGCTTACCTCACCCGAGACCACTTCCTCCGACGCACCTTTGCCCCCAAGCCCCTCTCCGGGCGAGCACCCTACTCTCGAAAAGTCATGAACGAAGTCCTCGACTTCGTCCTCTCCACCGACCGTCATCCCACCGAAGCAGGGAAAGGCAAACTCCCCCACGGCCCCATCTATCGCTCTAAAGATATTCTTAAAGCCGAACGCGATCGCCCCATCGACGACCTCACCAACAACCACCTCATCCGCCAGCGCCTGACCATCCTCCTTCGCCTTGTTGACGACCTCCTCAAGAACTACGCCGATGATAACCCGGCCCAAGTCACCGACCTCGTCGTCGAAGTCGCTCGCGACCTTCAGGAATACTCCGGTCTGACGGCCAAAGACATGTCCGGCGAACTCACCAAACGCCTCTCCCATTTCAAAGCCGCCGTAGAATACCTTGCAGAACACGCCCCCAAGCTCCCAGTCAATGGCTCCCTTATTCGCAAATGTCGCATCGCCATGGACCTCGAATGGAAATGCCCTTTCACAGAAAAAAAATACGACGCCTATGACCTCCCCCAGCTCGAACGCGAACACATCATCCCCTACTCCGACCGCCCGACCAACTCCTTGGACTCTCTCGTCCTCACCTTCGACTGGGTGAACCGCCTCAAGGGCAAACGTACCGCCCTCCAATTCATCAAGGACGTCGCCGAAGACGAACGGTTCCTCACCCCCAAAAACTACGAAGCCTTCGTCAACAAGCTCAAGACCGCCAACCCGAAGACCTACCCCGACGACTTCCGCCGCCAATCCAGCCGAAAAAAACTCCTCATGGTCGAAACCTACGAAGCCAAGGACCACGGTTTCACCCAAGGCTCCCTCACCCAGACCTCCCATCTCAACCGCCTCTCAGCTCGCCAACTCGAGAAACGCTTTGCCGATCCCGAAACCGGCGACCTCACCGTCCGCATCACCTCCATTCCCGGACAAGTCACCGCCGAAACCCGCAAAGGCTGGCGCCTCCTCCACACCCTCGACCAAGCCTGCCCCGACTGCATCGGCAAAACCAAAACCCAAATCCGCGACCTCACCCATCTCCACCATGCTCTCGACGCTTCCGCCCTCGCCCTCACCCACCACTACCTCCCCGGCACTCTCCCCGGACAATCCGAAAACGAAAAAGGGAAGGTCTGGAAAGCCCTCCTCGATCGAAACAAAACCGAGGAGCAAATCGCCCTCCTGATGCGAACTGGGCTCTTCGGCAAACACTACCGCCGTGACAAAAACGGCGAGCACGAACTCGATAAAAACGGCCGTAAAAAACTCGACGTCCACCTCGAAGACAAACTTTTCCCCGACGGACTCAAACAACAACTCGCCGACCGCCTCGCCGAACAACGCGTCGTGCAGCACATTCCCGCCGATCAGTCTGGTGCCGCTCTCGAATTGAACCCTTGGCGAGTCTGGCAAATCAACGGCAATCCCGAAGACCCCAAAACCAACGTCACCCTACGCCAACAAAACTCCACTGTCGGCAAAGACGGACAACGAGAAATCAAACGGAAGGAGAAAGTCGAAAAAGCAGGAAAACTCATCGGCCTTCAGCTCGGCAAGCTCTCCAAAAACAAGTCCGTCCTCATCATCTCAGAAAACTACGGCCTCGCTCTCGATCCCGAACCCCAAATCATCCCCTTCCACAACGTCCCCCAGCGCCTCGCCGAAATCAAACAAGCCAACGGAGGTAGACACCCTCGCATCCTTCGCAATGGCATGCTCATCCGCATCACCAATTGGCCGAGCAAAGAAGGCATCTGGAAAATCTTTTCCTGCAAAGCGAATCTCAAACTCGACCTCGGCAAACCGGACACCACCTCACTCTCTTGGGGCAACGTCCTCGTCACCTCTCTCCTCAAAAAGAACGCCCTCGAAATTCTCAACCCTCCCCTCACAGGTCTCATTCTTGAAGACTGACAACTCCTCGAAATTCATATATGAAACGCTAACCTTCAACTAGCGTGTCCTACCACATCGTCAGCATCGACGCCCCCACCTGCTCCCTGAGTTGTAAGGACGGCCAGCTCACCTGCAAAACCGATGACGGCACCAAGTCCCTTCCCATCGAAGACGTCGCCGCTATCGTCATAACCTCCTTCTCCGCCTCCATTCATTCCAAACTTCTCCTCGAAGCCGCCAAAAACGGAGTCGGACTCGTCATCTGCGAAAACTTCAAACCCGCCTCCCTCGTCCTCCCCGCCAATCGCGCCACCGACACCCTCCTCACCCGCGCCCAAGTGGATCTCAAAGCCCAAACCCGCGAACGCCTCTGGCAAAAAACCATCGATGCAAAGTGTCGTAACCAATACTCCCTCGCCTCCGAACTCGCCTCCGAAGACAAACGACTCGAAAAACTCGCCTTTCTCGCAAACGGCCGCGCCAAAACTAAGGAAGCCGAAACCGCCCGCCTCTTCTGGCGCATCTACGCCGACAACGTCGCAGAAACCGATGACTTCCGCCGTGGACGCCACGAAGGCGGCCCCAATCCCCTCCTCAACTTTGGCTACGCCATCCTCCTCTCAACTGTCCTCCAAAACCTCTTCGCCGTCGGCATCGATCCCACCTTCGGCATCAGCCACGTCACTCGCGAGCATTCCACACCCCTCGCCTACGACCTCATGGAACCCTTCCGCCCCTGCGTCGATGCCCGCGTCGCGCAATGGATTCGCGAACACCCCCGAGAAGACCGCACCTGGCAAGTCGACAAGGATTTCAAAAAATGGGTTACTGGCTTCCCACTCGAACAAGTCGATTACTTCGACCTCACTCTCGACATTCGCGGCGTCATCGAAGGCGTCATCCGCTCCTTCCGCAAAGCTCTCGTCACTGGCCAAACCGGAAATTACAAACCATGGACCCGAACCACTACAAAATGGGTTGGCTAATGGTCGCGTTTGACCTCCCGGTCAAAACAAAGGACGAGCGGAAACGGGCAACTGACTTCCGCAAGTTCCTCCTCGATGACGGCTTTCAGATGATCCAATTCAGCGTCTACGCCCGCCCCTGCGTCACCTTCGCCCGCCAAGAAACCCACATTCGCCGTGTTCGCCAGATGGTTCCCAACGAAGGTTCCGTCCGCGCCATGTTCATCACCAAAGCCCAATGGGAACGCGCCTTCATCATCCACGGAAAACCCGCCAAGGAAGTCCCAGCCGAAGAAATCCCCGAACAAATCGAACTCTGGTAAGAACCCAAACGGCAGGGACGGCTCACCGAAGCCGTCCGCTCGACCAAAACTGTCCGTTTTCCAGGACGCCTCACAACCCCCTGAAAACCAAACAAAAGGCGACGAGCCACTCTCGTCGCCTCAGTTTTGGAATCAAGGCAAAGCGAGGCTTTGAGGTTTGTGCACCCAAATGGGACTCTCGTCGCCTCAGTTTTGGAATCAAGGCAAAGCACAACGCGGACACGTTTTCGGATGAGGAGGACTCTCGTCGCCTCAGTTTTGGAATCAAGGCAAAGCCACTGATGCCGTCAGCAACGCCTTCAAGCACTCTCGTCGCCTCAGTTTTGGAATCAAGGCAAAGCTAAAGCGGCAACTTCGTCTTGATGAGATTCACTCTCGTCGCCTCAGTTTTGGAATCAAGGCAAAGCAAGTCCCCCACCTTCCCCCCCATCCACGTTACTCTCGTCGCCTCAGTTTTGGAATCAAGGCAAAGCATGGGCCTCCTCTTTGCGGCGGACTCGGATACTCTCGTCGCCTCAGTTTTGGAATCAAGGCAAAGCATCCGCGCCAACATGGGAGCTAACTTCTCCACTCTCGTCGCCTCAGTTTTGGAATCAAGGCAAAGCTACCGTTGACAACTTACCATCAACTACGTGACTCTCGTCGCCTCAGTTTTGGAATCAAGGCAAAGCCTCAAGGTCGTTCACGGAGTCGAGACCGTAAACTCTCGTCGCCTCAGTTTTGGAATCAAGGCAAAGCAGTATGGAACGTGTGCGGCGGCGGTGGAGAACTCTCGTCGCCTCAGTTTTGGAATCAAGGCAAAGCTGTATACGACTTCCAGTATTTGGAGTGGAAACTCTCGTCGCCTCAGTTTTGGAATCAAGGCAAAGCCGAGTCGCCTCCACCAGCACCGC
>JBCCZX010000192.1:0-5559 GCA_039186735.1 Verrucomicrobiota bacterium
GACTGAAATGATTATCGAGAAGTTGTTGGATTACGAGAAGTTGCCACCGCGGGAGGAATTGGGTCGGGTGGGGGTGTGTACGGGTTGTTATGATATTTTGCAGTCGGGGCATGCGGTGTTTTTTGAGCAATGCAAGGAATACTGTGACACCTTGTTCGTGGTAGTTGGGCGGGCGAGTGTGGTGTCGCGGCAGAAACCGGGGAGACCGATCAATCCGGATAATAACCGTTTGTATTTGGTGGCGGCGTTGGATCCGGTGGATTATGCGGTGTTAGGTGATGATCCGTTGCTGCCGGGGAAGATCGATTGTTACACCTTGTGTGAGCGATTGAAGCCGGATGTTTATGTTCTGAATGGGGATGACAGTGGGTTGGCATGGAAGCGGACGTTTTGTGAAGAGCGGGGGATTGAGTTGCAGTTGGTGGAGCGGACGGTTCCGGGATTTTTGGAGGCGACGTCTACTACGGCTATCGTGGAGAAGATTGGCGGACCGGAGGATCGCAAGGGGTATTTTCCTTCGCGGATTTGTGTGACGGGGGGGTGGTTGGATCAGCCTTGGGTTTCGGAGGTGGTGCCGGGTGCGGTGACGACCTTGAATTTGGAGCCGACGCGGGATTATGCGTTCCGGAGCGGGATGGCGACGAGTACGCGGGAGGCGGCGAAGCGTTTGTGGAAGGAGTTTCCAGAGGGAGATCCGGAGACGCTGGCGAGAATTTTGTTTGGGGCGGAGAATCCTCCGGGGAAGTTTCCGATTGCAGGTTCGCAGGATGCGTTGGGTTTGTTGATGCCGGGGTTTAATGTGTTGCATTACGACGGAGGGTTTTGGCCGACGAAGATTGAGAGTGATGTGAGTGAGGAGACGGCAGAGTGGTTCGAGTCGGTGTTGTTTTTGAAGGAGATTGATCCGAGGCCGGAAGGGTATGATCCGTTGATTGAGAAGAATTTTACGGTGGAGGCGATTCAGCCGTTGGCGGAGTCGACGGAGATGGCGGTGCAGGCGGTGAAGGGGCGGGATGCCGGCTTGTTGGGGAAGGCGATTCGGCAGACTTTGGAGAGTTGGAAGCAGTTTTTGCCGAATACGGTGCCGGATCGGATTCATGATTTGGTGAAGGCGACGGACGGGAGTTGTCATGGGTGTAGTTTGTCGGGTTGTGGCGGGGGGTATTTGTTGATGGTGGCGGACCGTTGTCCGGAGGGGGCGATTCCGATCACGGTGCGGCGGAGGGCTTGATTTCGAGGGATTTCGGTGACTTGGAAGGGGCTGGCGGAACGGGGCGGGGTGGGGTAGTCTCTTTTGAATGAAGGAGCTCCTCGAAGCGGGTGGACCGGTCTTGTGGGTTCAGTTGGTGCTGGCCTTTCTAGGGGTGGTGTTGGTTTTGGAGCGTTTGTTGTTTTTTCAGACGGTGAAGACGAGTGTGCCGGATTTGTTGTTGGGGTTGGATAATCACATTCGGAAGCAGGCGTTTGCGGAGGCGCAGCATGAGGCTTCGCGGGTGCGGGGGCCAGCGGCGCGGGTGGCGCATTCGGTGTTGGTGAGGTCTTCGTTGCCACGGACGAATTTGCGGGAGGTGGCGGAGGAGTCGGTGCGTTTGGAGGTGCCGCGGATTGAGAGGAATTTGCGGGCCTTGCTTGGGGTGGCGTTGTTGGCGCCGTTGACGGGTTTGTTGGGAACGGCGCTGGGGTTGTTGGATGTGTTTGGGGAGATTGCGGAGACGGGATCGACGATTGCGCAGACGACTTTGGCGCGGGGGGTGTTTGAGAGTTTGGTGACGACGGTGGTGGGTTTGGCGGTGGCGACGGGGGCGTATGGGTTTTATTTGACGATGTTGGGGAAGGCGCGGCGGTTGTTGGGGGAGTTGGAGAGGACGGGGATTGAGATGGTGAATTTGATTATGGATGCGCGGGATCAGGCGGAGGTGGTGTTGTTGAGGGATCAGGTGGCGGAGTCGGTGAAGCGCCGGGCGGAGAAGTCGGTTTTGTAGGGGGGCAGCGATGAAGGTGGAGTTGACGCTGGATGAGAAACCGGGGCCGTTGCATGTGATGGCGGCGGTGGATATTATCGTGTTGGTGATGGTGTTGGGGTTTGTGGTGACGGGGTTGGCGCATCGAGCGGGTATTGAGGTGAATTTGGCGAGTAGTGCGTTTCGTGTGGCGGCGGATACGGAGTCGGTGGTGCTGACGGTGAAGGGTGCGACGGAGCCGGTGTTTTATGTGGATGCCTTGCGCGTGGAGGAGGAGGGGTTGGTGGAGGTTTTGAGGCGGAAGAGGGATGAGGAGGGGGCGAGCCAGGTGTTGTTGCAGGCGGATGTGCGTTTGCCGGCGGCGTTTCAGCGGCGCTTAAGTGAGTTGATTTTGGCGGAGGGTTTGGATTGTGTCTGGGTGGCGGAGCCGGAGGGGTTGCGGTGATGAGACGTCCGTGTGGTCATTTGACGGAGGATGTGGATCGGGGGTGGAGTTTTGCGTGGCGGGTGGGAGAGGGGTCGTTTTTGAGGATGGTATTGGCGGTGTTATTGGCGGTGGGTTTGGTGGGTATTTTGTTTGCTACGATGAATCTCATGGTGGTGGACCGGATTGGGGAAGATGGCAGGCGTTTGGGGGCGGCGTGGATTTTGACGGGGGAGCAGTTTGAGGCGAGTGGGGCGAGGGCGGTGCTGGAGGCGGGAAGTCCGCCGACGATTGGGGAGAGTGATTTGGTGGAGTTGAATGGGGTGGATGAGTATTTGGAGCGTTTGGGGGAGTCGTTCGAGGAGGAGGGAGGGGTGGAGTATGTGGCGGTGCCGGATTGGGCGGAGGGGCCGATGGATTGGCGTCCGGTGGTGGCGTTGAGTTTGCCGGAGCGCGAGCGGGTGGAGGTGTCGATGCCGGTGGTGGAGGAGGTGCGTTGGGTTATGCGTCTGGAGGGCGAGGGTGAGTTGGGAGAGCGGGTGGCGGGAGAGGTGATTGGAGGGGAGTGGGTGAAGCGGCCGGTGGGTGATTTGGAGTTTGCGATCGGTTTGGATGAGCGGGGGCGGGTTTTGTTTGCGACGCTGGTGACGGGGCGCGAAACGGAGGAAACGGCGAAATTCCGCCGGGCGTTGGTGGGGCATCGTTTTGGGTTCGGGGAGGGGTGTTTTGGGACGGTGAGTTTGCGATTTGAGGAGGGGCGATGAGGGAGGTGGTTTTGACGGAAGGGCTTGGGTGGCTGGGGTTTGTGTTGTTGTTGGTGGTGGTGGGGGGGAGTTTGGTCTCGGGGTGGAAGCAGGCGCGGGCGAAGGCTGTGAGACGGCGGGGTTTGCGCATTTGTTTGCAGTGCAATTGGCGGGAGGAGAAGAACGGGGAGATGGGGCGGTATGGGACTTGTCCTTTGTGTGGAAGTGTGACGCAGCCGGGGGAGGGACGCAAACTGGGATGAGGCTTGCCAGCTCCGAGGGGTGCCTTAGTTTTAAGCACTTCGACTGACGATGACTGAGCGACGCGTGGTTTTGACAGGGATGGGGGCGGTGAGTCCTTTGGGTAATGATTGGACTTCGAGTTGGGAGCGGATGAAGAATGGGGAGAGTGGCGTTTCCCTGATTGAGAGTTTTGATGTGGAGGCTTTCACCTGCAAGATTGGGGGGGAGGTTCGCGATTATGAAGCGGCGCAGTATTTTGCGAATCCGAAGGAGGCTCGTCGGGTGGATCGTTACACGGCGTTGTCGATGGGGGCAGCGAAAATGGCGATGGCGGATTCGGGTCTCGATGCCGAGGCGGTGGATCAGACACGGGTGGGGGTGATGATGGGGAGTGGGATTGGGGGTTTGGCGACGTTGGAGACTTCGCATCGGACTTATCTGGAGAAGGGGCCGGCGCGGGTCTCGCCGTTTACGATTCCGATGATGATTTCGAATATCGCGAGTGGATTGATTTCGATGGAGTATGGTTTCGGGGGGCCGAATATGTCGATCGTGACGGCGTGTGCGACGGCGAATAATTCGGTGGGGGAGGCTTGGCGGATGATTAAGTTTGGGGATGCGGATGCGTTTATTTGTGGGGGTTCGGAGGCGAGTTTCACGCCGATGGGGATTTCGGGTTTTGGGAATATGAAGGCGCTGAGTACGCGCAATGGGGAGCCGGAGCGGGCGTCGCGACCGTTTGATGCAGGTCGGGATGGTTTTGTGATGGGTGAGGGAGCGGGGGCGATGGTGATTGAGGAGTTGGAGCATGCGAAGGCGCGGGGGGCGAATATTTTGGTGGAGTTGGCGGGGTATGGGGTGAGTGCGGATGCGTTTCATATGAGTGCGCCGTCGCCGGATGGGACGGGTCCGGCGCGAGCGATGGCGATGGCCTTGAAGCATGCGCAGTTGAATCCGGAGGAGGTGGATTATTTGAATGCGCATGGGACGTCTACGCCGCTGGGTGATATTGCGGAGACGAAGGCGATGAAGTTGGCGTTTGGGGAGCATGCGAAGGGCGGGTTGATGGTGAGTTCGACGAAGTCGATGACGGGGCATTTGTTGGGGGCGGCGGGAGCGATTGAGTTGGCGGCGATTGTGTCGGCAGTTCGGGACGGGGTGGTGCCTCCGACGATCAATTTGGAGGAGCCGGATCCGGAGTGTGATTTGGATTATGTGCCGAATGTGGCGCGGGAGACGGAGGTGAGGGTGGCGATGAGTAATGGGTTTGGTTTTGGGGGGCATAATGCGACTTTGGTGGTGAAGAAGTTTGAGGGTTGATGGCCTATCAACGGCAGGTGGGTTTTGCGGAGACGGATGCTTCGGGGCGGGCTCATTTTACGTCGGTCTTGAAGTGGGTGGAGGAGGCGGAGCATGTGTTTTTGCGTGAGCGGGGGATTGTGGTGTTTGACGGGGAGTTGGGTTGGCCGCGAGCGCGGGTGGAGTGTGATTACCGGAGTGCGGTGATGGCGGGTGATGAGGTGGTGGTGGAGATTGGGGTGGCCGAGGTGGGGGAGAGTTCGGTGCAGTGGCGATTTCGGGTCTTGAGGACGGGTGGCGTGGTGGCGGAGGGGTGGGTGGTCACGGTTTTTGCGGGAGAAAAGGGGAGTTTGCCGTTGTCGGATGAGGTTCGAGAGGTTCTCTTGCGCGACGCGAATGGCGACTGAGAAGGTCAGATTGGATTTTGAGTCGGGGGTTTTTTTGCACTCGTTGATGGGAGGTGATGTGCGGGAGTTGGGGTATCTGGAGGAGATGTTGGGTTTGCAGACGGTGACGCGTGACGGGTGGGTGAGTCTGGAGGGGACGGGCGAGGCGGTGGAGGCGGGGAAGCGGGTGTTTGCGGATTTGGAGGAGGCTCGTCGCGGGGGTGCGTTGTTGAGCGGTCGGGATTTTCGGTTGGCGGTGGATTTGGTGGCGAAGGAGAGTGAGCAGAGTGTGAGCCGGATGGTGAAGGTGCGGTTGCTGGGGGAGCGGGGGAAGAAGCCGGTGGTGCCGAAGACGCCGGGGCAGGCGAGTTACATCGAGGCGATGCAGGAGCATGATGTGACGTTCGGGTTGGGGCCGGCGGGAACGGGGAAGACTTATCTGGCGATGGCGATGGCGCTGTCGTTGTTGAAGGCGAAGGAGGTGAACCGGGTGGTGTTGACGA
>JBCCZX010000193.1:0-5542 GCA_039186735.1 Verrucomicrobiota bacterium
TGTTCGGCGGGGTGTCGGAAGCGGGGTTTGCGGCGGGTGGATGGGGAGATTGAGCGGGTGATAGGGGAGCTTTTGGCGGAGCGGGGGCGGGGGAAGACCATTTGTCCGAGTGAGGCGGCGCGGATGATTTGGGAGGGTGAGGAGTGGCGGGGGAGGATGGAGGAGGTGAGGATGGCGGCGCGGCGGATGGTGAACCGTGGAGAGGTGGAAATCCTTCAAAAAGGGAGGATTGTGGATGCTTCGCGGGCGAAAGGGGCGATTCGATTGAGGGGTAAGGGGTGAAATTCCTTGGAAAATCGTCTTGAATTCACTCGGTGATGGTTTATTCCCTCCGCCCCCATGGCTAGAAAGTGCTGGAAAGCTCGAAATGATCGCAAGGCGAAGACTGTCGCCCGTTACGCAAAATTGCGCGAGCAGTTGAAGAAGGAGAAAGATTATGTCGGTCTTTCGATGCTTCCCCGTGATGCTAGCCCGACTCGTTTGGTGAATCGTTGTGTGGTGACTGGGCGTCGCCGTGCGTATTTGCGTCGTTTCAAGATGTCCCGGATTGCCTTCCGTGAGTTGGCTTCGGCGGGCTTGATTCCCGGCGTGACAAAGTCCAGCTGGTAGTGCTATCCTGCTGATTCTTCGGGGGAAGTCTGTGAACAACCCCTTTTCCCCGATTTTGAATGCCGATTTACGAATATCGATCTGAAGAGCCGGACGATCCCGAGCGAAGTTGTCGCATCTGTGCGAAGGGTTTTGAGCTCCGTCGACCGGTTGACCGTGAGGCATTGGAGGTTTGTCCGTTGTGTCGGCATCCGGTGAAGAAGGTGATTAGTCGGGTGAATTCGCCGACGATCACGAAGCCGTTTTCGCCGGTGGATGCGAAGAAGGCGGGTTTCACGGTTTTGCAGAAGCGGGACGAGGGTGTGTTTGAGAAACTGTGAGTGCGCTAGTCGATACCGTGGTTTTGGCGGCGGGTGGGGTGCACGAGGTGCATAAGGTGTTTCCGAGTTGGGGGGAGGCGATTTGGTCGGTTTTCTGGATCATTGTGTTGTTGTTGGGAAATGCGTTTTTCGTGGCGTCGGAGTTTGCGATTGTGAAGGTGCGGCCGAGCCAGGTGGAGACGGCGGGGAAGTTGCGGGGGAAGGCTTATAAGACGGCGGAGAAAGTGGTGGGGCATTTGGATGGTTATCTGTCGGCGAACCAGTTGGGGATCACGCTGTCGTCGCTGGCGCTGGGATTCATTGCGGAGCCGTTTGTGGCGAAGTTGATTGGGCCGATTTTGTTTCAGTATGTGCCGGGTTTTCCGGAGCAGTGGATCGGGAATTTTTCGTTCGTGACGGCGCTGGTGATGTTCACGGTGTTGCACGTGGTGGTGGGGGAGCTGATTCCGAAGTCGATTGCGATTAGCAAGGCGTTGCAGACGACGCTGGCGTTGAGCAAGCCGTTGCGGGGATTCTTTGTGGTGAGTTGGCCGTTTATTTGGTTGTTGAACGGGTTGGCGAACTGGTTGTTGAGGGTTTTGTTCAAGATGCAGCCGGCGGGGGAGGACGAGGTGCATAGTTCGGAGGAGTTGGCGGTGTTGGTGAGGGAGAGTGGAGAGTCGGAGGAGGTGACGAAGACGGAGAAGGATATTTTGATCAATGCGTTGGAGTTGAACGACGTGACGGTGAAGGAGGTGATGTTGCCGCGGAGTGAGGTGGTGGCGTTGGATTTGGAGAAGAGTTTTGAGGATAATCTTTCGTTGGCGGTGAAGACCAAGCACACGCGTTTTCCGTTGGTGCGGGGGCACTTTGATCACACGGAGGGGTTGATTCACATTAAAGACATCCTGAAGTTGGTGCGGGATGAGGCGCCGGATTTGTTGAAGATTAAGCGAGAGTTGAAGGTGGTGCCGGAGACGATGCCACTGGATGGTTTGTTAGAGTTTTTCCTGAAGGAGCGGGCGCATTTGGCGATGGTGGTGGATGAGTATGGGGACCCGGCAGGATTGGTCTTCATGGATAATATCATGGAGGAGTTGGTGGGGGATATTCAGGATGAGTTCGATAACGAGGAGGTGGGGTATACGCGGGTGAATGGGGAAGAAATTGTGGTGGAGGGGGCGATGGGTGTGAGCGAGTTGGAGGATTTGTTGGGTGACTTGGAATTGGACGATAGTGAGGTGACGACGATTGGTGGTTACATCACGCAGGTGTTAGAGCGGATTCCGGAGCCGGGAGAGACGTTGCGGATCAAAGGTTATGAAGCGAAGGTGACGAGCACGGATGGTCGCCGGGTGGGGCAGGTGCATTTGCGGAAGTTGACGGATATGGAAAAGGCCGAAGAGGAGAAGGGGGCGGCCTGATGCTCTAGTTCGCGAGGGCGGGAGTGCCTTCGGGAGGGCTTTGGACGATGGGGGGAGAGGCTTCGGGAGTGGAGTCTTCGGAGGAGGGAGCGACGGCAGGAGTTTCGGCGTTGAATTTCTCGTTCATCACGAAGAAGGTCCAGGCGACGGTGGCGATGAAGGCACTGGAGAGGAGAAAGACGACAAGGGGTTGGAGGGCGAGGGCGGTGGAGGATGTGCGCTGACGTTGGCGGACGGTGACTTCTGGTTTGGCGTTGTGAGCTTCGATTTCGAGGTCGACTTCGTGACGGGAGAGGAGGTCGTCGGGTTGGAATTCGAAGGAGACGTCGATTTTTTCGAGGAGGGGTTCGACGTCGACGTTGAGGAAGTCGGCGTATTGGCGGAGGAAGCTTTTGAGGAAGAGGGGGGTGGGGAAGACGGAGTTGTCGGCGTTTTCGAGGGAGTCGATGACGTTGGGTTGGATCTTGGTCGCGTGCGCGACGTCGTCGAGCGACAGATCTTTTGCGCGGCGAGCGTCGCGAAGACGGTCGCCCAAGGGTGCGTCGAAGTCCATTTGGAGACCCTAGATGGGAATTGGGTGGTTTGAGAACTCTTCCTTTAGTCAGTGGCGAAAAAGACGGGGGATATCACAGAATTTGAGGGGGAGGTTGTTTGGAGGCCGAGTTTTTGGGGCTTGGAGGCTTTGTTTGAGGGCGTTATGACATGAGGGGATTGCGCGGTAGGAACGCAGTCTAGGCGAGGGTGTGGGGGTAGCGATCTTTCCAAACGATGAGGGCGTCGCGGATTTGTGAGGAGCGGCGGGTGGGGGAGAGTTCCCATGTGAGGGGGGCGTTGTTGGGGAAGTGGGGGAGGAGTTGGTCGTAGTTGAGGGTGCCGGTGAAGGGGACGCGGTGGTCGCGGGCGGGCCATTCAACGTCGTGGACGTGGCCGCCGAGGAGGTGGGGTTGGACTTGGGAGAGCCAGTCCTGGTGGTCGAGGAGGCCGAGGTTGTGTTTGAGTTGGACGTGGCCGAAGTCGTGCCAGTAGGCGATGTGGGGGTTGTCTTGGAAGTGTTCCTGAAGGGTGAGCATTTCGCGTTCGCCGGGCATGTCTTCGAATTTGGAGCGCGATTCGATGGCGAGGATGAGGTTGAGCTCGGCGGCGGTTTCGACGAGGGTTTCGAGGGCTTCGATGCCGCGGGAGTAGTAGAGGGGGGAGAATTTGTCGCGTTTTTTGCCGCATTTGAGTTTGTGGCGGCGGTAGGAGTGCGAGGAGAGGTCTTCGCCTTTGCGAAGCATGTCGGTGAGCTTGCCGGTGAATTTTTTGTGGGGCATTTGGGGGATGGAACCCATGTGGAGGACGACGTAGGTGGCGTTGAATTCGGCAGCGACGTAGAGGGTTTTGAGGGTCATGTCCAAGGCGCGCTTGCGCTCGTGGGGACGGAAGGAGGTGAACTCGTAGGCGTCGGGGGCATCGATCATGACTTCGGTGGGGGAGGGGAAGTAGTTGTGGACGCCGACGCATTTGAATTTGTTGGCTTGGAAGGCGCGCTGGATGCCGGGGAGTTTGGCCATGGTCATGCCGTGGGAGAGTTCGAGGTGGTCGAAGCCGAGTTCGAGGATTTCGTCGATCATCTCTTCGCCGTCGGTGTGGCGGGAATTGTTCCAGCAGGTGGAGAAGGCGAGCACTGAGGTGAGTGAAGAGGGTAAATGGAGGGGGGAAAATTCTTATTTCTGCGGGGCGCCGTGGGCGAAGGGGATGGTGGCGGAGGAGATGGGATCGGAAGAGGGGTCGGAGAGGGATTCGAGGACGGCTTGGGTACGGGTTTTGCCGGGGGGAGGGTTTTGCATGGCGGTGAGGGCATCGAGGAAGGCGGGGTGGCGGAAGTCGGGATCGCCGGGGTGGCGGTCGAGGCGGTCGAGGAAGGAGGCGATATCGAGGAGTTTGGCCCGGGAGTCCATGAAGTAGAGGTCTTGGATGTCCTGCTTGCTCGGCATATTCAAAGCATCGGAAATCTTGCGTGAGGAATCCAGCTCAGAGTGTTTGTTTGCCGAATCGACGGATTGCGGAAAGAAAGAAATTGTGGCAACTTTCTGAAGGTATGGAAATCGCGCTGACACCTCATCAGGAAGATCTATTGAAGGATTGCGTGAAGTCAGGACGATATCTGAGCGAAAGCGAGGTGCTCGGCGAGGCTTTAAGACTTTGGGAAAGGCAGATCGGCTATGAGAAATGGCTGCGCGCTGAGGCCCGGAAAGGATACAAGGAAGTTTTGGCTGGAGATACGGTGAGAGTTGAGAGCGAAGAAGAATTTTTGAATCTGGTGCGGACTAGCAGAGATGATTCTCGAGCTGACTAGTTCGGCAAGGGCCGACTTGGCAGGTGTGAGTGAGTATACCCGTCTGACTTGAGGAATAGAGCAGGAAGAAAGATATCTACGAAGGCTTTACCGGAAATTTGAGGAACTGCTCGCCGAGCCGGAGCGATGGAAATGGAGAGAGGATTTATTTCCACGCTGCCAAATTGCGAAAGAGGGTAGACACCTCATTTTATTTCAAGTCAGGGATGAGGCGCTCGTGGTTGTTCGGGTGCTGCATGACTCGATGGAAGCGGAACAGCACGTCCCTAGGGAATTCAGAGAGTAGCGAAGAAGGATTGTCTCGGTTCTCGTTTGGCAAGCAGTCCAAAAGCTCTAACTTGGCGCGGTGAATTATTGGCTGATCAAGTCCGAGCCGGACGTGTTTGGAATCGAGGACATGAAAAAGGCGGGCACTGAGCCTTGGGACGGAATCCGGAATTATCAGGCCCGCAACTTCATGCGCGACGACATGGAAATCGGCGACTTGGCGCTCTTTTATCACTCCAACACCAAGCCCCCAGGTGTGGCCGGCATCGCGAAGGTAGCCAGCAAGTGCTACCCCGACCCCACGCAGTTCGACCCGAAGTCGAAGTACTACGACGAGAAGTCCAAGGAAGACAATCCGCGGTGGCTACTCGTCGACTTCGAGTTCGTTTGCGAGATGCCGAAGTATGTTTCCTTGGAAGATTTGAAGGCCGACGCTGAAGGGAAGTTGGAGGGGATGCAGGTTTTAAGAAAAGGAAATCGGCTTTCGATTACGCCAGTGGAGAAGAAGCACTCAATTGTTGGAAGTCTTCGTTTCGGTCCGCTAAGGCGAAAAGCCCGGGGCCGGAGTCGACATCAAGCAGTCTTTGGTTCTCATAATCGACCAA
>JBCCZX010000194.1:0-5537 GCA_039186735.1 Verrucomicrobiota bacterium
GCTTCGCGCCCTTGCGTCTTCGCGCGAAACCAAAACCAAAACCAAAACCAAAACCAAAACCAAAACCAAAAATCCAAAACCCAAATCCCAAATCCCAAATCCCAAATCCCAAATCCCAAATCCCAATCCCAATCCCAATCCCAATCCCAATCCCAATCCCAATCCCAACCTCATCAAAAAACTCTGCGGCTCTGCGCGAGTCAAAAACACACAGAATCCCGCCCCAACCCAAGCTTCCCGTCTTCGCGTCTTCGCGTCTTCGCGTCTTCGCGTCTTCGCGTCTTCGCGCGAGTCACAGCCACAGCCACAGCCACAGCCACAAGCACCAAAACGAACTCTACGCCTCCGCGTCTCCGCGCGACGCAAAAAACCACACAAATTCCATCCAAACAAATCCAAGAAATCCGCGTTCAATCCGCGCAAATCTGCGTGCCAAAAAGCCAAGGAAAACTCCCCGTCTTCACAACTCCGCGCGAGACAAAAAACACAACGGCCCCCACCACAACTCAAGCTTCGCGCCTACACGCGAAAACGGATTCACAAACCCCCAAACCACCACACACACACCAAACTCTGGACTCAACCATCTGCTTTCGAAATCCTCACACAAGTGTCTTGGTCCTACTCAGTCGTCCTCACCAGCTGCAAACGCTTCGACCTCCTCGACCGCACCCTCCGCTCCCTCCTCCCCCGACTCGACGGCCCGCTCGACGAAATCGTCGTCATCGAAGACTCCCCCCTCCCCGAAATCAAAGACGTCCTCCACGCCATCAACCCCGACATCCGCCTCCTCCAAAACGACCCCCAGCTCGGCCAAATGCGCTCCCTCGACCGCATCTACCAAACCATCCAATCCACTCACGCCTTCCACTGCGAAGACGACTGGGAATTCACCCGCAAAGGCTTCATCAACGAATCCATCGCCCTCCTCGACGAATTCGAAAACGTCTCCATGGTCGGCCTCCGCCCCCGCCACGAACTCAACCCCCGCGTCCAAAACTCCCCCAAATCCACTCTCGGCGACCTCGAATTCTTCCACCTCGACCCCAAAGCCCACCCCGAATACTTCTCCTACTCCTTCAACCCTGGCCTCCGCCGCATGGCCGACATCCTCCCCTTCCTCCCCATGGCCGCAAAAGGCGGCGAACACGACATCTCCTACCAATTCAAAAAAGCCGGTTTCCACATCGCCAACCTCGAACACCCCGCCGTCAAACACATCGGCGACGAACGCCACGTCCCCGACCCCACCACCCGCCCCAAACCCAAAACCCTCCCCCAACGCCTCCGCCGCTCCACCGAAAAACGCTGGAAACGCCTCAAACGACTCTTCAAACCATGAGACGCGTCTTCCTCGATATTGGCGCCCACATCGGCCAAACCGCCAAAGTCGTCCTCGACCCCAAATACCGCTTCGACGCCATCTACTGCTTCGAACCCGTTCCCGACTGTGCCGAACAAATCCGCACCCTCAACGACCCCCGCCTTCAAATCATCACCGCCGGCCTCGCCCAGGAAAGCGGCACCGCACGCATCAGCGACGCAGGTGGCGTCGGCGCCTCCATCCACACCATCAAGGACGACCCCTCCATCGAAATCCAACTTCTCGAAGCCAGCTCCTGGTTCCAAGAAAACATCTCCCCCGAAGACCTCGTCTTCGTCAAAATGAACTGCGAGGGCACCGAATGCGACATCCTCGACAACCTCTTCGACTCCCGCGCCATCGACCTCGCCCACAGCATCATGGTCGATTTCGACGTCCGCAAAATTCCCGGCCTCGAACACCGCGAGAAAGAAATCCGCCAACGCATCCGCAACGAACACTTCCACCAAATCTGCTTCTGCGAAGACGTCATGCTCGGAAAAACCCACGCCGACCGCATCGACAACTGGCTCACCTTCGCAGGCATTTTCGAAACCCTCCCCAAAGACCAACTCATCCAACAACTCTTTCCCAAATTCAAGCAATACAGCCTCCGCAACCGCCTCCCCAAAATCGTCTACAAAATCCGCCGCAAACTCCACCTCCTAATGACCCCGCAACAAAAGGTGTGATCACCACCCGCGACCGCCACGAACCCTAACTCTTACTCAAACCGAGAATAAAGCGCCCCTCTCGATCCCGCTTCACCCCCCCCAACTTCATTCGCACCCAACCGAAAATCAAACCTGGGCCAAATCGGAAACACAAGGGAGCCAGATACCGTAGTCTCTTGCCCCACTGACTCCCAGCCGTCTTCCCTCTCAATTCATAGTTTCGTCGCACTGGGCGTCGCTGTCCACCTTGATCAATCGAACTCACACCAAACACATCCTGTTTCACTGGTGGCGGAAAGACTCCTCTTGTTCGAATTCCCGTCGCCCAAACCCATCTCAGCAAAACATCAAAGGCCACATTCACACCCCAAGACTGGTCTAACAACTTCTTCGCACCCGCACGACTCACCAAATAGGCTCCCGCTCCATTCGGCGTTCGACTATATTCCACGAGCTCATACCCCCCCGCCAAAGCTTTCACCCAACGCGCGGGAGCCTTCGGAAACTCATTCAGTCGTATGATCTCAGCTTCCTTACCCCAATCAATCTCTTGCACCCGCTCCACAAACGCCGATTCAATTTCCAAATCATCCTCACAGACCATCCAATACTCGTCCTCTCTCGCTTCCTCAGCCATCCGCTCCAAGACACCAAGATGAGAGGCAAAGCACGCCCGCTCGCCGTCTAACAGCGGTGTCCCGCTTTCTCCATCCACAAACCGTTCCCTCATCATCGTCGGAATCGACTCTGGCAGATACGCCGAAAACCGCTCGAATGCCACCGCCCCGAATTGCCTTCCCATCCACTTCAAACGATCCTTATCCCTTTCAAGATTAATCACCCAAATCTTCGTGACCCTCAATAACATCAAGAGCTACTGGAACTTATGCAAACAATCCGCCTCCAACCCTGTCAGCATCTCTCTCAAGCCCGTCTAATCGTATGTCTCACCCGCTTCACTTCTCTTTCACCACTAACAAAACCTTCCTCCAACACACCGGAATCGCCATCCAATCTCTCCTGAACAGTCTGCCCGCAAACAACCCAGCAACCATCTGGCTCCTCGTCCGTCCCGAAACCGAACCCGCTCTCGACCCTCTCACCTCTCTCTTCCGCCAATCCTCCCACCAACTCAAAGTCTGCCCCCTCGACCCCCAGCGTTTCTCACACCTTTCCCCCCGCGGCGGCTTCGACCTCGAAAACTACTTCCGCCTCCTCCTCCCCGAGATCACTCCCCCCGAAGTCACTCGCATTCTCCACCTCGACTCCGATCTCCTCGTCATCGATAACCCCTCCCCTCTCGTCGAAATCAATCTCGACAATCACTTCGCCGCCGCCGTCGAAGATCAGCGCCCACCCAACCTCGAACAACTCCATCTCAACCCGCACACACCCTACTTCAATACCGGCGTCCTCCTGTTCAACCTCCCCCGCTTCCGCAGCGAAGAAATCGGTCCCAAAGCCCTCCGATTCGCCCTCGACAACCCCGACCACGTTCCCGCCGTCGACCAAGACGCACTCAACGCCATCCTCGCCCACAAGTTCCTCCCTCTTTCTCCCAAATGGAATCAAATGCCATTTCACCTCAGAAAAAATCCACCCCCACTCCTCACGGCAAATCCCGTAGATATCCAAGCCGCTCGCCAAAGTCCCGCCATCGTCCACTTCGCCGGCGGCCACAAACCCTGGGAATACCTCACCATCCATCCTCACAAACAACACTACTGGAAACTCTTGCAAAACTCCCCCTGGAAAAACTACCAACCGCCCAAACCCACCCTCCGCACCCGCTTCCGTAAACTCGGCCGTCAACTTCGCCAGTTATCGTAAAACCAAGCTCCACAATGCACATCGTATTTTCTCTGACGAAAACGACTTTCCCCACCTCTCCAAGCCTCCCTGCCCCCGCTTCCTCATCCTCGGCACTTTCTCCGAAACAGAACGTATCCTCTACCACTCCATCGTCTACCGGTAGAATGCGATGCACGACTTCTTTTTCTCGAAAAACATCGACCCGATCTCAAAACCGACATCGCTGGAAGAAGTAGTCCCGCCGCATACGCATGTGCAGCAAAAAACCCTACTAGAATTCTCAATCCCTGAGAGAATCCCCTCAGTAAGCACCATCATGAAATGCTTCGTCATCAACCTCGAACGCGCAGTTGAACGCCGCGAAACCTGCCAAACACTGTTCGCCGCCGCCCCTGCGCTCAAAATGATCCTCGTCGAGGCCGTCGATGGCCAAACCCTTGAACTCCCTCACCCCCACTACTCTGACCGTGGCTACCGCCTCTGCCACGGCAAAACCACCAACGTCAACCAAGTTGCCTGCTACCTCAGCCACCTCAAAGCCATGCGCATGTTCCTCGAGACCGACGAAGAACACGCCGTCATCATGGAAGACGACGTCGAGTTCGGCCCCGACCTCCCCGAACTCATCAACCTCGCCCTCAAAGCCCGACCCAACATCGGCTGCCTCCGCCTCGCCGGCCGCCGCCAATCCAAACCCATCATCAAAGACCAACTCAACGCCCAATTCCAACTTGGCATCGACCTCACCCGCCAAACCGGCACCGGCTGCTACCTCCTCAACCGCGAAACCGCCCACCACATGCTCGAAAAACTCCCCCCCATGTTCCTTCCCATCGACCACGCCTTCGACCGCGACTGGCGCTGGCCCGGCCTCACCATGCGCTTCATCCCCTTCCCCGCCGGCCAACTCGGCAACCCCGGCACCTCCTTCAATGCCGATCGCAAAAACGACAAACTTCCCTTCCGCTACTTCACCGTCTTTCCCTTCCGCGCCTACAACGAAACCCGCCGCTTCCTCCACCGCCTCGGCAAAGTCCTCACTACGAAGAAGTCCTTCTAACCTTCGTCCACCACCCCCTTCTCGAACCGCAACACCCGGTCCGCAAACTCCTTCGTCGACTCCCGGTGCGTGATCAAAATCGTCGTCCGCTCCTTCGCCAATTCCCGAATCGCCTCCTGCACTTTTCCCTCACTCTGTGCATCCAGCGCACTCGTCGCCTCATCCATAATCAACACCGGCGCATCCTTCAAAAATGCCCGCGCAATCGCAATCCGCTGCCTCTGCCCTCCAGACAAACTCGAACCCTTCTCCGACACGTCCGTCTCATACCCTTTCTCCTGCTTCAAAATAAAATCATGCGCAAACGCCTGTTTCGCCGCCTGCTCAACCTCTTCCCGACTCGCCCCCGGCTTCCCCATCAAAATATTCTCCTCAATCGTCCCCCGAAACAACACCGGCATCTGCGGAACCAAAGCGACCCGCCTCCGCAACTCCGCCTTCGCATAATCCTTCACATCCACCCCATCCAACTTCACCGAACCACTGGAAACCTCGTAAAAACGCGGAATCAGATTCGCAAACGTCGTCTTTCCTCCCCCACTCTCACCCACCAACGCCACCGTCTCCCCCGCTCTCACCTGCACCGAAACATCCTTCAACACCAACTCCTCCCCAAACCCCAAACCCC
>JBCCZX010000195.1:0-5520 GCA_039186735.1 Verrucomicrobiota bacterium
ATTCGCGTTCGGCTCCGGGGATGGTTACGAAACGCGTGACGATCTGGCTAGAATCTGGCTCGGAAGACGAGTTGGAAAATCCCTGAATCTGTTGACGCTGAATGCCTAATGCCAGGCCGACGGCTGAAAGTTCAACAAAGGCAATCAAGGCCAGAATCCAACAGCTGGTCTGGAAGACTCCCAGGTCCTTGATTTTTGTGGCCACCAGCGGAGGACTTTAGCGAAGGTGGTGAGCGGGGTCAATGCGGGAGGAGGGAGCTCAAATGAATTTAACGGAGTGTTTTTTTGAGAGACGGAGGATGTCGTTTTTTACTATAGTTATAGTAGAATTGGGGTCGGTGAGTTTTTCGCCGTTGAGCTGGATGGCGCCTGGAAGAATGGATTGTTTCTTGAGCTCTCCATTGGATTTCTTGAGTTCGAAGGCGGTTTCGAAAGCGAAGGAAACGAGCTGCAGAAGAGTCGGAGATTCGGGTAGGGAGGAGAGGGAGAGTTCGATTGCTCCGACCGAGTCGTCGCGTTTGCTGAAGCGGGCTTCCCAGGTTTCGCGGGCTTTTGTTGCTTCGGCTTCGCTATGGTAACGGGCGGTAATTTTTGTGGCGAGTTGTTTTTTGGCCTCCATGGGGTGTAGTGTGGGGTTTCGGGTTTCGCCGAGAAGCAGCTGGTAGTAGCGGTCCATGAGTTCATCGGACGTGGACATGAGTTTGCCGAACATGGCATCGGGGGCTTCTGAGACGCCGACGTAGTTGTGGTAGCTCTTGGACATTTTTTTGATGCCGTCGAGGCCTTCGAGGAGCGGCATGGTGAGGACAATTTGGGGGGCTTGACCTTCTTCTTTTTGGAGGTCGCGTCCGACGAGGATGTTGAAGAGTTGGTCTGAGCCTCCGATTTCGACGTCGGCACGCACTTCGACCGAATCCCAGCCTTGGACGATGGGGTATTGGATTTCGTGGAGGCGAACTTCCTGGCCTTTTTCGATTCGACCTTTGAAGTCTTCGCGTTGCAGCATTTGCTGCATCGTGACTCGCGAGTTGAGCCGGAGGACATCTTCGAAGGTCATTTTTCGAAACCAGTCGCCGTTGTAGACGACTTCTGTTTTGGATTCGTCGAGGACTTTGAATGCCTGGGTGGTGTAGGTTTCGGCATTGGCGAGGACTTCTTCTCGCGAGAGTGGGGGGCGGGTGGCCGAGCGTCCGGAGGGGTCACCAATGGTCGCAGTGAAGTCTCCGATGATGAGAACAGCTTGATGACCGGCGAGTTGAAATTGGCGGAGTTTTTCGAGGACGACGGTGTGTCCGAGGTGGATATCCGGAGAGGTTGGGTCGACGCCAAGTTTCACGCGAAGTGGTCGATTTTCCTTGAGGCGGTCGGCGAGTTCTTTTTCGGAAAGGACTTGGGCAGTTCCGCTCAGGAGGCTTTGAAGGACGTCGCTCATTGCGGCGGTGTTGTCATCATGAAGCTGGGCTGCCGCGCAAGCTTTTTGATTGTTTCACGTGGTTGAAAATCGAATGCTCAAGACGTGTCTCAGATGATGGAGCAACCTGTTGCAGCGAGTCCCCAGCTTTCCCTTGAGCCGAAGTCGATCAAGGTATTTGGAATTTTGCACGTGATTTTCGGTGCTCTTGGGATTCTCGGTGCTGTTGTGGGCTGGGTGGTCGTGTTGTTTTGGCGGCCGATGCTTACGGGATTTTTTGGATTGTTGATGCAGGATGCGGGTGATCCTGAACCTCTGAAGACGGCGATGGGCTTCATCGAGGAGTTCTTTGGGAAGCTGCAGGGTTACATGGTGGTGTCCACTTTTTTGAATTCGATTCTGGTGGTGATGTTGTTTGTGGCGGGTTTGCGGCTTCTGAAGATGGCCCATTTCGGGCGGGTTCTTTCGAACTGGTGGGCTTGGGGAACAGTGGCAATGGTATTAGTCGGGATTGTGTTGCAGTATACTTACATGGCACCAGCGCAGGCAGAGCTGGAGGAGAAGCTGTTAGAGATGAGCGGGTATGCGGGGTCCGCGAGTGCGAGAGGGCCGGAGCAAGTGATTGGAGAAATCTTTGGAGTCGTGGTGGGGACTGTTGTTGGCGTGGCATACGCAGGGCTGTCTCTTTATTTCCTGAATCGGCCTGTGGTGCGTGATTTTTTTCAACAGCGATAAGCGGTGTCGGGAGATTCGATTTGGTCTTGAAAAGAGAAGGAAGCAGGGTATCACAAGCCCTCGCTAATTTGGTGGCCGTAGCTCAGTTGGTAGAGCCCCTGATTGTGGTTCAGGTTGTCGCGGGTTCGAGTCCCGTCGGTCGCCCCAATTTTTTGTGAGCGGAATTGTGACTTTTTCGAGAGACAACGTTATCGGGAAGGTCGTGGCGGAACTTGAGGCCAGATTGGGATTTGAATTTGCAAATCCGGAGCTGCTGCAGACGGCGTTAACACACGCGAGTTTGGTGGCTGAGGAGAGGGAGGAGATGGAGGATAATCAGCGCTTGGAGTTTCTTGGGGATGCTGTTTTGGAGTTGGTTTTGACGGAGGAGCTTTACCGTCGCTTTCCCCAGCATGGGGAGGGGGTGTTGACGAAGTGGCGGGCGCGTTTGGTTTCGCGGCATGCTTTAGCAGAGTTTGGGTCGCGGGTTCGTCTTGGGGAATCGATGCGAATGGGGAAGGGTGAGACGGCGAGTGGAGGGCGCACGCGGCCGTCAACTTTAGCGGATTGCACGGAAGCGGTCTTTGGCGCGGTTTATTTGGATGGGGGGTTGGAGGCTGCTCGGAAAGTGATTTTACAGCTGATTGGTGAGTCGTTGAATCGGGTTGTGGAGGCCGGAGAAGAGGGAAATCCCAAGGGCGAGTTGCAGGAGGCTTTGCAGGCGATTGTGCCGGAGAGTCCGGTTTACCGGATTGTTTCGGAGACTGGTCCGGACCATGACAAGCGATTTGTGGCGTCGGTCATTTGGCGGGGCCAGGAGCTTGGTCGGGGAGAGGGGAGTAGTAAGAAGGAGGCCGAAGCAAGTGCTGCGGCGAAGGCGATCGAGCTTCGAGTTTGGGATCAGTTGCCGGGTGAGTCGCCTTGATCTCTGTTGTCTTTAAGGGTGATTTGGTAGAGTAGGTGCACACTATTTTTGATGAAGGCTTGCCCTTATTTGCCTGCGGTTTCGCGAGTGATTCGAGCGCGGGAGATGGAGCTTTTTCGTAAGAGGCGGGATGCTGAGTTTTATTTGGCTGCGCTTCGGTTCGGCCAGTCTTTGTGGTTGGAAGGCAAGCCTGCGCAGGCTTTGTTACAATGCAACAAGGCTTTTCTGGCTGATTTGAGAGGAGATGAATCGGTGCTCGAGGAATGGCCTGCGCCTTATGCGGCGAAACGGTGGTTGATGGAAGAGAGTCGAGGAGGGCCTGGGTTTTTGGGCAACCCGGTTCGGCATTATCAGCATTTGGCTTCGCGGATGAGCGGTCCAAGGACGGAAGTGCGGAGTTGGCGGGCTTGGGCTTGTTTTCACTTGGCAGAACAGGTGCTGCCGGAGCAGCCGAGAGATGAGGAACAAATTGAGAAGGAGGGATTGGCGATCCCGAGTGTTTCTGATGTGAAGAGCCAGCTGCTTAAGAGGGGTTGGGCTGGTGAAGTGGAGACTTGGCTTTCGTCTTACTTTTGAATGGCGGAAACCGATTGTTGCTTTTTGAGCCAGACGGAGAGGACGGCGATATCGGCCGGGGTGATTCCAGCAATCCTGGAGGCTTGGCCAAGAGTTGCAGGTCGGACTTCGGAAAAGCGCTGTTTGGCTTCGGTTTTGAGGCCGGTGATTTCGGCGTAGTTGAGCTCCAGGGGGAGAGACTGATGTTCTTGTTTGGAGAGGCGCTCGAGTTGTTGGTGTTGGCGATCGATGTGGCCAGCGTATTTGTAATCGTTTTCAAGGATGGGCCAAAGCTGTTCGTCGATGTGGGTACGGATTTCTGTGGGGAGATTGGGCCAACTGTTTTCTGTGCGTCGGAACCACTGAGAGAGGCGGGTGCCTTCAAAGTTGGTGGATTCGAGCCATTTCCGAGCGGAGTTGAGCACGTTTTGTTTCACGTGGAACAGCTCTTTTTGGCGTTTTGTGATGAGTCCGGCGGCGATGGCTCTTGGGGTGAGTCGTTGGTCGGCGTTGTCCTGGCGGAGGAGGAGTCGGTGCTCGGCGCGACTCGTGAAGAGGCGGTAGGGCTCGGTGCAACCTTTGGTGACTAGGTCGTCGATCATCACGCCGATGTAGGATTCTTCGCGTCCGAGGATGAAGGGTTCCTTTCCGAGAGTCTTGAGTGCGGCATTGGTTCCGGCGACGAGACCTTGTCCGGCAGCTTCCTCGTAACCAGAGGTTCCGTTGATTTGGCCGGCAAAGAACAGGCCGTTGATACGTTTGGTTTCGAGGGTGGGGAGAAGTTGGGTAGGAGGGCAGTAGTCGTATTCGACCGCGTAGCCAGGGCGTATGATTTCGGCTTCTTCCAGTCCTGGAATCGAGCGAATGAACTCGTATTGGACGGAGTAGGGAAGAGAGGTGGAAACACCGTTCACGTAGAACTCTCTGGTGTGACGGCCTTCAGGTTCGAGGAAGACTTGGTGCCGTTCTTTTTCAGCAAACTTGACTACTTTGTCTTCGATAGAAGGGCAATAGCGTGGGCCGATGCCCTCAATCATGCCGCCATACATGGCAGACAGGTGGAGGTTGTCGCGAATGCGATCGTGAGTTTGAGAGTTGGTCCAAGTGATCCAGCAAGGTAGTTGTTCCATATGGAACATCTGGGAACCTAGATGATTTAACGTGAAGATTTCATCGGATCGGTTTTCGAGTTCCTCTGGAAAATGGGAAAAGAGGGGTGGCGGGGTGTCGCCGTCTTGGCGTTCGCATTTTGAAAAATTGATTGAGCGCCCGTTGAGTCGGCAGGGGGTGCCGGTTTTGAAACGGTCGAGTTCAAAACCGAGTTCTCTCAAGGAATCGCTTACGGTTGAGACTGCATCACCCGTTCGGCCTCCTTTTTCCGTCTGCTTTCCAACGTGCATGAGACCCTTCATGAAGGTGCCGGCCGAGAGGACGAGGGATTGGGTGTGAAAGAGGGTTCCGAGGCTGGTTTCGAGGCCGACCAAGCAATCGTCTTTGACAATAAGTTTGGTGACGTTGCCTTGATGGAGGTCGAGGCCGGGGGTGCTTTCGATGATGTTTTTGATGCGAAATTGGTAGGCCTTCTTGTCGCATTGGGCTCGAGGTGCGCGGACACTCGGTCCTTTTTTTTGGTTGAGCATACGCCATTGGATGGAGGTGGCATCGGTGTTTTGAGCCATGATTCCGCCCAGGGCATCGATTTCGCGAACGACGTGACCCTTAGCGAGTCCACCGATCGCGGGGTTGCAACTCATTTGGCCCAAGGTATCGAGATTTTGTGTCAGGAGAGCGACGTCAACGCCCAAACGAGCAGCGGCAAGAGCAGCTTCGACGCCTGCGTGGCCGCCTCCAACGACAACAACATGATAGTGTTTGGGGTATTTGAACAGGGCCGCGGGGTAGAAGTTAGTCGGGA
>JBCCZX010000196.1:0-5498 GCA_039186735.1 Verrucomicrobiota bacterium
CCCCGCTTCAATCGCTCCCAACAACCGTCCGTCGCTCACCCCGTCAACCTAACCAATCCACTGATCCCAAAAAATCACAAAACCCTCCCAAGTCGGACCGCGGACTTCCGCCCGGCCCACAACCCACAACCCACAACCCACAACCACAACCCCAGCCCCAGCCCCAGCCACAGCCACAGCCACAGCTCACAGAAAACTCTGCGTCTCCGCGTCTCTGCGCGAGGCCCAAAACACAACCCAAGCTCCGTTCCCTTCGTTCCCTCCTGTTCAAATCCACAAAGAATCTCGCCACAACCCAAGCTCCCCCCACAACCCCAGAAAATCCTGCCCATCCTTCCTATCCATGTAAGAAATCCCCCCCCACAAAGAATTCTCGCCTCAAATCCCCACTCTCCCCTAACCTCCCCAGACCAAAAACCATGTCAGACCTCAGCAACCACAAGCTCATGGCCGCGAACCGCGGCGAGATCGCCATCCGCATCTTCCGCGCCGCCAACGAACTCGGCATCCGCACCGTCTCCATCTACGCCGAAGAAGACCGCTTCTCCCGCCATCGCTTCAAAGCCGACGAAGCCTATCAACTCGATGCTACCAAGGGCCCTGTCGGCGCCTACCTCGACTACGAAGGCATCGTCGCCCTCGCCAAATCCAAGGGCGTCACCATGATTCACCCTGGCTACGGATTCCTCTCCGAGAACCCCGACTTCGCCCGCGCCTGCGCTCGCGAAGGCATCATCTTCATTGGTCCCGACCCCGAACTCCTCGACAACATGGGCGACAAAACCGCCGCCCGCGCTCAGGCCATCGCCGCCAAGGTCCCCGTCCTCCCCGGCACCGAAGACGCCATCTCCGATCCCAATCAAGCCCTCGCCACCGCCCAAGATATCGGCTTCCCGCTCATCATCAAAGCCGCCTTCGGTGGCGGCGGACGCGGCATGCGCATCGTCGAAACCGCTGCCGACCTCCCCGGCAAGCTTGCCGAAGCTCAGGAAGAAGCCCAAAACGCCTTCGGCAACCCCGCCGTCTTCCTCGAGCGCTACATCAAGCGCGCCAAACACATCGAAGTCCAAATCCTCGGCGACCGCCACGGCAACGTCGTCCACCTCCACGAACGCGACTGCTCCGTTCAACGCCGCTACCAGAAAGTCGTCGAAATCGCTCCCTCCATCGACCTCCCCGGCGACCTCCGCACCGAGCTCTGCCAATCCGCCGCCAACCTCGCCAAGTCCATCGGCTACAACAACGCCGGCACAGTCGAGTATCTCTACGACATGGATTACCAAGGGAGCGCGGGCGTCTCGCCCGCATCATCAGAATCCAGCCAAGGCTCCCCCTACTACTTCATCGAAATGAACCCCCGCATTCAGGTCGAACACACCGTCACCGAATGCGTCACCGGCATCGACCTCGTCCAATCCCAAATCAAAGTCGCCCTCGGCGAACAACTTCACGGCGATGACATCGCCATCCCCCCTCAAGACGAAATCCCCTGCAACGGCTACGCCATCCAATGCCGCATCACCACCGAAGACCCCACCAAGAACTTCGCTCCCGACTACGGCCGCATCACCAACTACCGCTCTGCCGCCGGCTTCGGCGTCCGTCTCGACGCGGGCTCGGGCGACGCCGGCTCCGTGATCACGCCTTTCTACGACTCCATGCTAGTCAAACTCACCTGCATGGGCCGCACCTTCGAAGGTGCCTGCAAACGCACCGACCGCGCCCTCCGCGAGTTCCGCATCCGTGGCGTGAAGACCAACATCCCCTTCCTCGAAAACGTCATCGCCGATCCCCTCTTCCGCTCCGGTGATGCCCACACCAAGCTCATCGACGAAAAACCTGAACTCTTCGACTTCCCCCCCCGCCGCGACCGCGCCACCAAACTCCTCAACTACCTCTCCGACCTCACCGTCAACGGCAACCCCGCTGCCAAAAACTGGAAACCCGCCAAACCCTTCGACCCACCTCGCATCCCAAAGAAAGGGAGCGTGGGCGTCCCGCCCGCATCCTCGGAATCAAGAAAAACAACAGCAGACCAGACGGCCACGCTCCCCTCACGCTCTGTCCTGTTAGAACGCGGCCCCGAAGGTTTCGCCGAATGGATCAAAAACGAGAAACGCCTTCTCATCACCGACACCACCATGCGGGACGCCCACCAGTCCCTCATCGCTACCCGCATGCGCACCCACGACATGCTCGCCATCGCGGAAGCCATTTCTAACAGAACCCCCAACCTCTTCTCCCTCGAGATGTGGGGCGGCGCCACCTTCGACACCGCCATGCGCTTCCTGAAGGAAAACCCCTGGGAACGCCTTCGCCAACTCCGCGAGCGCATCCCCAACATCTGCTTCCAAATGCTCTTCCGCGGCTCCAACGCCGTCGGCTACTCCAACTACCCCGACAACGTTGTTGCGGGCTTCGTCAAACACGCCGCCGATGCCGGCATGGATATTTTCCGCATCTTCGACTCTCTCAACTACCTCCCCAACATGAAGGTCGCCATGGAAGCCGCCCGCGAACATGGCACCGCCGTCTGCGAAGCCGCCGTCTGCTACACCGGCGACATCACCAACCCCGACCGCGCCAAATACTCCCTCAATTATTATGTCTCCAAGGCTAAAGAATTGGAGAAAATGGGCGCCCACATCCTTTGCATCAAGGACATGGCCGGCCTCTGCCACCCAGCCGCAGCCGAAAAACTCTTCTCCACCCTCAAGCAGGAAATCGGCATCCCCATCCACTTCCACACCCACGACACCTCCGGAATCAATGCCTCCAGTATCCTTGCTGCCAGCGACGCCGGGGTCGATATCGTCGACGCAGCCATCGCCTCCATGTCCGGCTCCACCTCCCAACCCAACCTCAACTCCATCTGCGCCGCCCTCAAAAGCCAAGGGAGCGCGGGCGTCTCGCCCGCATCACAAACCCAAGCTGGCGAAGCCAGCAAATCAAAAACTCAGACCTCCCGAGACCCCCAACTCGACATCGAGTCCCTCAACGACTTCTCCGACTACTGGGAAGAAATCCTCACCCACTACCACCCCTTCTACTCCGCTCCCCGTAGTGGAACTGCCGAAGTCTACCTCCACGAAATGCCCGGCGGCCAATACACCAATCTCAAGGAGCAAGCCAACGCCATGGGCCTCGGCCACCGCTGGCAGGAAATCGCCCACTGCTACGCCGACGTCAACCAACTCTTCGGCGACATCATCAAGGTCACTCCCAGTAGCAAAGTCGTCGGCGACCTCACCATGCTCCTCGTCACCCAAAACCTCAAGGCGAGCGACTTGTTAGAAAACACCGCCAAAGTCGACTTCCCCGAATCCGTTATCGACATGCTCATGGGCGGCCTCGGCCAACCCGACGGTGGCTGGCCTGCCGACGTCCAAAAAGCCATCCTCGGCGACAAACAACCCTACACCGTCCGCCCTGGCGAACGCGCCACCCCCGTCGACCTCGAACAAACCCGCGCCACCCTCGCCCAACAACTCGGGCGCGACGCCGACAACGACGACCTCTACTCCCACCTCATGTATCCCCAGGTCTTCGCCGACTACCAGGACACCCTCAAGGACTTCGACCGCCTCACCGTCCTCCCCACCCCCGCCTTCTTCTACGGCATGTCCATCGGCGAGGAAATCCATGTCGACATCGCCCCCGGCAAAACCCTCTTCATCAAACTCCTCTCCATCTCCGAGGCCGACGACGAAGGCGTCCGCACCCTCTTCTACGAACTCAACGGCATGCCTCGCGAAGCCACTGTCCTCGACAAGAGCCTCGGCAAAGAAGTCGCCGCCAACCAAAAAGCCGACCCCTCCAACCCCAACCACGTCGCCGCCCCCCTCCCCGGCATGGTCTCCGAAGTCGCCGTCCAAGTCGGCGATCAAGTCAACGAAGGTGACAAACTCGTCGTCCTTGAAGCGATGAAGATGCTAACAACTGTCTCTGCACCTGCAAACGGAATGGTCAAAGAAGTGCTACTTCAAAAAGGGAAGCAGGCCGATACAAATGACCTCTTGATTGTGCTAGACTAGCTCGTCCTTGAAAACGATCACCTCCATTCTTGGCCGCTCAGCAGGCGGCATTTCCATTCAACCCTTCATTGGAAAGAGTGAGAGCGGCGAAAAATTTTATCTGAAGCCCTGCGGCTCACGCGCCGATGGGCTCATCGCTGAATTCATCGGAAGCTCCCTCGCTCGCGACATGGGCCTGCCAGTCGCTGACTTTGAGATTGTCTCGATCCCTGAGAAGCTCGCCAAACATTCCCTCAGACCCGATTTCGCCGAACTTTCCTCAGGACCTGCTTTTGCCTCTCGTGCTCTCGGCAATGACTACATCGATCTCACTCCTGATCAGCTTTCAAATCTTGATGAGCAACAACTCGCCGAACTCTACCTCTTCGACCACTGGATCCAAAACAGTGACCGCATCCTTGGCGAACAAGCCGGAAATCCCAACGCCCTCTGCTCGGTAGTCACCGGAAAGCTCGCCATCATCGATCACGATAGTGCATTTGCCCCGGAGTTTTCTCCGACCGAACACCAAAACATCCACTTTGCCGCAGCTCAAAAAAACTGGTGGCAGTACAGCGAGAGACAATCTGGATGGACTGAAAGAATCTCCTCCATCTTGAAAAGCTCTCTCTCAGCTTATTGGGAAAAGATTCCCGAGGAATGGCTCCAGAATCAATTTGGCGACCCACGTGTCACAACCTCTGCGGCAGCCATCGAAGAAACACTCAAACTCCCCTTGCTCGACAAAGAGAATTTTTGGAGCCATTATCAGTAAGAGTGAACGAGCAGGTCTACAACAGCGGAACCATCGAACTCACTGCCTCACCACACACGGGCAGACGGACGATAGTCGGCGTCTTCGCCATCAATTCCGAGACGAATGATTTCCGCTACCAACTCAAGGAATACTCTTTGAACGACATCCCCGATCTTGATGAAACAACCTTCGGCAGCCTAAAGACCACCCTCTCCAATTGGCTGGCCAACCTCAAAGACCGTTCCAATACCCCCATTGAAACACTCACCACGCCACGTGGGGGACTCATCCAATTCGTGGCCCGCGGCTCCTTCCTCATCTCTCCCGAAAACCCTACTTGGTTCGAAAACATCGCTACCGAGTACCTCACCCCCTCTCCCCTTCTGGCCTAAAAAACCAGAACCCAAAAGAGTCAGGAGCGCGGGTTTTCAACCCGCTACACAGAATTCAGCCACTTCCGGTAGGGACGCCTCGCCGCAGGCGTCCGCCCATTCCCCAAACCGGCAAGACCAACTATTCTCCACAAACAAACTGCCAACTGAAAACTACCAAACTCAAACCATCACCCCCGGCAAAACCCTCTTCATCAAACTCCTCTCCATCTCCGAGGCCGACGACGAGGGTGTGAGAACCCTCTGTGTAAGCTACCCCCGAATTGAGGCATTTCAAAAATAGAGAGTTTGGTTCAGAAAGAAAGGAACCGAACGATGAAAAAAAGCCGATTCACG
>JBCCZX010000197.1:0-5491 GCA_039186735.1 Verrucomicrobiota bacterium
CCAAAAACACCCACCCGCTCATCCACCCGAGTCCCAAAAAGACTCCTACTCCTCCCAAACCCCCATCAAAAAAATCTGCGCAAACAAAAACCCATCCCCACACCCCAACCAAAAACTCTGCGTCTCCGCGGCTCTGCGCGAGGCTTAATCCTCCAAATCCAACTCCGGCTTGAAATCCGCCGCATGATACGAACTCCGCACCAACGGCCCACTCGCCACATGCCGGAACCCCTTCTCCTCCGCAATCACCTTCCACTCCGCAAACTTCTCCGGCGTCACATACTCCACCACCGGCAAATGCATCGGCGTCGGCCGCAAATACTGACCCAACGTCAACACCGTCACATGCGACTCCCGGAGATCATCCAAGGCCTGTAAAATCTCCTCCTCCCGTTCCCCCAAGCCCAACATAATCCCACTTTTCGTCGCCACCCGTCCCCCCGCCATCTCCTTCGCCTTCCGCAACACCGCCAACGACCGATCATACTGCGCCCGACTCCGAACAAGCGGGGTCAGCCGACGCACCGTCTCCAGATTATGATTAAAAATCTCCGGCTTCGCCCGCATCACCATCTCCAAGGCCCAATCCTTGTCGTTAAAGTCCGGCACCAACACCTCAATCGTAATCCCCGGATTCACCTCCCGCACCGTATTGATGGTCCTCTCAAAATGCTCCGCTCCCCCATCCTTCAAATCATCCCGCGCCACCGCAGTTATCACCACGTGATTCAATCCCATCCGCTTCGTCGCCTCAGCCACCCTCTGCGGTTCATCCTCCTCCAACGCCTCCGGCTTCGCTGTCTTCACCGCACAAAAACCGCACGCCCGCGTACACTTCTCCCCCGCAATCATAAACGTCGCCGTCCCCTGCCCCCAACACTCCCACCGATTCGGACACTGCGCCTCCTCACACACCGTCACCAGGTTCAAATCCTTCACCATCGACTTCGTGTCCCAAAACACCGGATTATTCGGCAACTTCACCCGAATCCAATCCGGCTTCTTATCGAGATGCAAACTCGCATCCATCCGCATCCGCGGCCCGAAGTCCCCAGGACGCAATCCCAACTTTTTCTTCAACGAAGAACCCCCGCCGCAACTCATCCCGAGAAGCTTACCCCCACCAGCCCCCCAAGCAAACCCCAATCCTTCCAGCGCCGCCTCAGCCCCCCACCACGACCCCCTTCACCTCGTCAAAGG
Organism: Verrucomicrobiota bacterium; assembly: GCA_039186735.1. GTDB lineage: Bacteria > Verrucomicrobiota > Verrucomicrobiia > Verrucomicrobiales > Akkermansiaceae > Roseibacillus. The sequence continues at coordinate 1,201 of JBCCZX010000197.1, forward strand.
CCAAACTCGTACTCGCCGTCCCCACCCCCGGCCGAGGCTGCAAATAAGCCGTCGGCACCGTCAGACAACTCACATCCGCATAATTCGGCTTCAACACATACGTGCCCCAGAACCCCATCCGAAAATTCCCCTCAAATGGCTCCAGCAATTGCTCGAAAATCGACAACGTCGCCTCCGTCACCCCCACCTTCATCCGCACAAAAATATCCCCCGTATAAATATCGCTCCCCTGCTGTTCCGCCAAGGTCGTCTCCACAAAATGCGCCAAAACAACGCGCTCAGGACTCCCACTCTCCTCATACTCCAAAAACTCGCTCAACTGCGAATTCTGCAACCGCCCCACCCGCAACAACTTCCTCTCCTCGCCACCCCCCATTTTCTGCTCTTCCATTCCTACAACAAAAACAATCCCCATCCCCCTGACAAGAAAACCCTTCTGCCCCAATCCCGACCACAACCGCCATGCCCAAGCAAAAACTCGCACTTCTCCCCTCCTCGGCTAAACTCTTCCCATCACCATGCCCCCCTGGTTCCGCCACTGCCAAACCTGCTCCCTCGCCCTCCTCCTCGCCCTCATCGTCGGCAGCGGCATCGCCCTCTGGAAAATCAACCAACGCGGCCTCGCCGCCCAAGGCTCCTGCCAACTCTCCCGCTTCCTCTCCGAAAACGGCCTCCACGCCGACTTCGAATCCGCCCGCCTCTCCCTCTCCAAAGGACTCGTCGCCAAAAACCTCCGCATCTACTCCAACCCCCAAAAAACCCTCCTCCTCGCCTCCGCCGACTCCCTCTCCCTCGACATCGACCGCAGCGGCGCCCTCCGCGGCGACTGGGAAATCCGCTCCGCCCAATTCAAAAACGGCTTCTTCCGCCTCCCCGACAACTGCGCCCCCCACAACCTCACCAAACTCCAAGGCACCGCCAGCCTCACCCGCGACAAACGCTTCCAACTCAACAATGCCACCGGCTCCCTCGGCCAACTCAAAATCAAACTCAACCTCCTCCTCGACGAAGCACCCCTCACCGACCTCTTCACAAAAGACCCCTCCCAGGAAACCAGCCCCCTCAACGACTTCATCTCCTCCCTCCAAAAAGAACTCAGCCACTGGTCCGCACCCGACACCTGGCCACCCCACCTTGACCTCTCCCTCACCGGCAACCTCTCCCAACCCCAAAGCATCCGCTCCGACTTCACCTTCACCGCCAGCCAAATCACCCGCCAAACCTACCAAATGGAAGACCTCAAAATCTCCGGCTCCCTCACCCCCTCCTCCCTCCGCCTCCACGAATTCACCTTCCACGACGGCTCTGGCCCCCTCAACGGCTCCGGCTACTATCCATTTCGTAGCCGCCGCGCCGAGTTCAAAGCCCAATCCAAAGTCGACCTCTCCCGCCTCCTCCGCACCGGCCTCGACATCCACACCCTCGACACCCTCACCTTCACCCGCGCTCCCGAACTCACCCTCCAGGGACACATCGACTTCCCCAAAAACCAAAAACCCGCCGCCCACCTCACCGGCAACTTCCACCTCAATGACTTCCGCTTCCTCGGCACCCCCTGGTCCTCCCTCCAATCCGACTTCTCCTTCCAAAATAAATCCCTCTTCCTCCGCGACCTCCTCGTCACCCACCCCGAGGGCCAACTCGCCGGCCAACTCCTCTTCCAAAACGAAAACATCCGCTACCGCGCCACCTCCTCCCTCCCCGTCCGCCTCTTCAAACCTTTCCTCAAACCCGACGGCGACATCATCAAAACCATCGCCAAAGCCGACTTCCGTCCCGACTCCCAAGTCCTCCTCAAACTCAACGGCACCCTCCGCCCGTCCAAACTCACCGAATGGGCCGCCGCCGGCACCGCCCAAATCAACAACTTCTCCTTCAACAAAGTCCCCATCCACCACGCCTCCTGCAGCTTCAACTTCACCCCCCTCTCTGCCCTCTATTCCAACCCCGAAGTCGAATTCGACCTCACCGCCGACGAATCACACCGCACCTTCGGCGGCCCCGACAAAGCCGTCGTCCGCGCCAAGGAGATCAGCTACGACTACTCCGAAAAAGTCACCCGCGTCGACCACCTCCAAGGCGTCTGCTGGCCCGCCACCGTCCTCAACCTCTTCCTCCCGAAAACCGCCGCCTACCTCCAGGAAACCTTCCGCCTCACCGCCCCTCCCTCCTTCTCCGCCACTGGCATCATCGACCACCGCCCCGGACGCAAACGCACCTCCTTCCTCACCCGCGCCCAATCCGAAGCGCCCATGCTCTACGAATTCCTCGGCCAAACCGTCGTCCTCCGCAACACCTCCGCCCTCATCCACTCCCGCGACCGCCAAATCGACGTCACCGAACTCTCCTCCTACGGCTTCTCCGGACCCATCAACGGCGAAATCTCCGTCCTCCTTCCCAACAAAGAAGACCGCGAACCCGACTTCCGCGGCAAAGTTCGCTGGACCCGCCTCCGCCTCGCCGACATCGGCCAACTCTACGGCTTCGATAGTATCGAAGAAGGCCTCGTCACCGGGCGCTTCGACTTCTTCGGCACCGCCGGCAACGTCAAAGCCCTCAACGGCGAGGGCAACATCGCCCTCGAACAAGGCGAACTCTTCAAAGCCCCCATCTTCGGCCCCCTCTCCCCTCTCATCGCCGGCTTCCAAGGCCACCAAAAAGCCTCCCACGAAACCGCCCGCGACGCCTCCGCCAACTTCCTCGTCCGCAATGGCACCCTCTACACCGACGACTTCATCACCAAAACCGAATCCCTCACCGTCAAAGCCTTCGGCAACATCGACCTCGAACGCAAAACCCTCGACATGACCGCCTACGCCGACACCAAAGGCCTCCTCGGCCTCGTCACCATCCCCCTCACCCCCCTCAAAGGCCTCATCCAATTCCGCGGCACTGGCCCCGTCGCCGAACCCGTCTGGGTCAACACCCCCTTCTCCGTCCAAGAAGACCCCAACCGCCAACCCCTCTTCCCCCCACCCCCCAAAGCCCGCGTCGTCGAAGAATAAAAGAACAGTCCCCTACACCCATCAAACACCACCCCAACGCCACTGGGACCGCCGGTCTTCGACCACCCCCAAAGAATCCAGCTACAACTTCCGATCACCACAACGTGGCACAACTGCGTTCCGCCTCAATACCCACCAAAACCGCTACAACCGAACAGCTGAGGCGAACAAGACAGGCGGTCCAACTAACAAAAGGCACCACACAGACGATCTCTCCTCACCGTCTATCGCCACTCACTGGCCATTGGAACGAATAAGGTAAAGGACTGACCAATAATCTCGGAGAGGCGACATTTACTGTCGCCCCCAAAACCCGGAATCAAATTCATCCGTGTAACGGATCGTCAAGAGAACCGTGAACTTGACCCGCATCAAAGAGAACCAATTTTTTCCAAACGATCATCACCAACGGTCAGAGCTTGAGTTCAGCTTCGCGGAATGGATGAAAATCAAAGGAAGAGCTGTCACGAATGGCACGGGATAAAGCAAGTTTTCGGGTAGGTAGAGCGGGGTGGGATTTCAGGAACCTAAACGGGGACACGTCTTTTTTCATTATAACGACAACGCAAGTGACCAATTCGCTACTACCAACAGTCACACAGAGACCATTTCCAACACGCACTTCGACGATGAAAACACAACGGCCGACTCACTCGAAAGCAAGCCGGCCGCGCGTTGTTGCCGAAACGAGACTAACTGGAAAAATTATCGGGCCTCGTAGGAAATGAGCACAATCATATCCTGCATATCATAGTCCGGATGATTCACATCCGGTGTGTAGGCCTCCAAAGTAACAATCACATCGTTCGGCCCCACATCGACATGGCCGTCCACCGCATAACTCGCAAGCAACTCCTCAATCGTGCTCTGCCCCGTCACTGGACGATAATAAGGAATCGCATCACCATCCATCAAACGAATGATCATATGCTGTCGTGCTGGATCATTCGTCGAAGTCCACTGCGTCGTACTACCGTTGGGAAACTCCACTCTCACATGAAAATCAACCTCCGTTCCGCCCTCCACCTCCAACTCGCGCACCACCTCACCCGGAATAATATCGTAGTCTGCACTCAACTCCCCCGCACCACGATAGAGCGTCTCAAAATCACCCCCATTAAACGTCGCTCCAAAATGCAAATTGTGATTCGGGTTAATTGCCGAACCAATCAACCGAACCTTCATCACCGCATCCGTCTGGGGATTCCCCTCAGGATCCAAAATGACCGGATACTGAATCGCCCACTCCAAGGTCGCATGGCCTCCAGCCACCACAAAATCTTCCA
>JBCCZX010000198.1:0-5295 GCA_039186735.1 Verrucomicrobiota bacterium
CCCGCCCATGCCAACTCCAAACAGCCATTCCCACCCCAAAACGCAAGCGCAATCAGCCACCCCCACACTCATCAACGCCCACATCACTCAGCTTCCAAACCAGTATCCCGAAACCACTCTCTGGTCCGTCGCACGCGACCCTCAATGCCTCTTCGCCGCCTGGAATCTCGCCCCCTCCGTCCGCCGCTTTCCCGGGCTAACTCTCTGCCTTTTCGTCGCAATGAAGAATCAAATTGAGGCCCTCTACCGACTTCAAAAAAATGCGGGGGCCCGTTTCATACCGATCAGCCAGCCCGGGACCTCTTACCACGTCCTCCTCTGCTATCTGCCCCCTGAATCAACCCTCCCTCCTCATCCCGCAAACGTCATTCTCCATCGCCACGTCACCACGCCAAGGAATACTCCCATCAGAACACCCCCTCCCTCACCCCGAACAATCACTTCACCGCCTTCTCCAACCGCTCCCTCCACTTCTCCTCCTTCTGCTTCTAGCATCCCACCCACAACGCCCACTCCTTCCCCTTACATAGCTTCCGCTATTCATCCTTCTCCCTCGACTCCCCCACCTCCATCACACCCCATCCCCACTCCCCAAACCCCGCACCACACACTCCCTCCCAGACCGCGCTTTTCCCCTCCCCACCCCGCCTCTCCGCCACCAGAATCCCCTAGCAATTCCAAGGAATGCACGCCCCATAATATCCCCACCCCCGCCCAAAATCATCCGTCGCCCCAAGCCCCCGCTCTTCTCAGTTCCACTCACAAAATGCTCGCACCCCCATCGCCTCCCGTTCGCGCCGACACGCCACTAACCTCCCTCTTCACTACTCCATCCCCGGACCCCAACATTCCTTCCCCACTCCCGCACGGTCTTTCCGTCCAGCCCTCCAACTTTCCCGGGTACCCTGCCGCCACTGTCGACGGCCCCATCGCACCCATCCACGAACTACACGGCTTTCACCCAGAGCGTCGCTGATCCTTGATCCCAAATCCCACGGCCCCATGCCAGCCAACCAATCTCATCGCCCCAACCCGCCCCGCCAATCAATCGACCCCCTCACGCTCGCCTTCCTCGATTTCCTCGATACCGAACGAAACGCCTCCCCCCGAACCATCACCAACTACCGCCACGCCCTCGAGACTTTCCGTATCCAATACCCCCACTTCAGCACATGGGACCAGTGCCAAGCCGACGACTTCCGCCGCTACCTCTTCGACTGCATGAAACAAAAGAAAGCACGCTCCACCATTCGCCTCCACTTCGCCGCCCTCCGCAGCTTCTACAAGTTTCTCACCCTTCGCCACGGTCTCAAAATCAACCCCCTCAAAGAAGTCCAACTCCCCAAACCCGACAAAAAACTGCCCGTGGTCATGACCACTAATCAAATCGACGAGCTGCTCGCTCTCCCGTTCAAAATCGATCACGCCAGACAAGCCCCATCCTGGCTCCCCGAACGAGATGCCGCCATCCTCGAACTCTTCTACTCCACCGGAATTCGCCTCTCAGAGCTCGCCGCGCTCGACGTGAAGGACTGCGATTTCTATAACGAAAGCATCCGCGTCTTCGGTAAAGGATCAAAGGAACGATACTGCCCCGTCGGCACTCCCGCTCTCGAAGCCCTCCAAACCTACCGCGCCAAAGCTGATGTCTCGGCCGGCCCTCTCTTCCTCAGCAAACTTCGCAAACGACTTTCCCCACGCGCCATTCATAACCTGCTCAAAAAATACCTCGCCCACGCCAACTTCCCCCTCCACGTCACACCTCACAAACTCCGTCACTCCTTTGCCACCCACCTCCTCGACAACGGGGCCGACCTCCGCTCCGTGCAATCCCTTCTCGGCCATGCCTCCCTCTCCACCACCCAAATCTATACCCACGTCTCCGTCGAAAGAATGAAGAAGGTTTACGACGAAGCACACCCCCGCGCCTGAACCATCGCCTCACCGCGCCGCTCCCGGTCAAAAAAGACCTGCCTTCCCACACACCTCGACCGCCGCCCACGCGCCACCTTCACCCCTCCAGCCATCATTCCCCAATCCTCCTTGGATTTTGGGCCACCCTAATGAGTGCTCGGGGCAACAGGCTCACAATAAACAATATATGATCTTTTTTTCCCGCCCGCTCGAAACTTGGCACGCCCCCTGCTTCTTTCGACGGCGGCGGTCTGAACCCGCCCTGTAACCTGACATCAACACAAAATCATCAACCACCAAATTAGTTAGTCTTAAAATGAAACCAACGCTTAGTCGTAACCTGACACTGTTCCTCTGTGCGTTTGCGGGTATCAGCCTCTTTGCAGGCTCGATCTCTCCCACGATCGCTCAAGAGGGTGAACCCACTCCCGGTCCCGTCGCCGAAGTCGCGGAAGCCGATTCCGATTTCGCCCGCGAATCCGGTGACGCTTACGCGATCTTCGTCACCGATAACCTGTGGATCCTCATCGCCGCGTTCTTGGTCTTCACCATGCACCTCGGCTTCTCCACTCTCGAATCCGGGCTCACCAGACAAAAGAATACGGTCAATATTCTATTCAAAAATGTCTTCATCATCTGCGCCGGTATCCTCACCTACGCCCTCATCGGTTTTAACCTGATGTATCCCGGCTTTGATGAAGGGCAAGGATGGCTCAAGTTCGCCGGTTTCGGTATTCCCGGTATGGGAAGCCTCGAAGACGCGAGCCTGATCACTCCCATGGGATACGAATTGGACATGACCACCTGGGCAGACTTTATCTTCCAGGCCATGTTCGCCGCCACAGGCGCTACCATCGTCTCCGGTGCTGTCGCCGAACGAATCAAGCTCTCCTCGTTCATGATCTTTGCCACCCTCCTCGTGGCCATCGCCTATCCCATCTCCGGTTCCTGGAAGTGGGGCGCCGGTTGGCTCGACCAAAAAGGCTTCTACGACTTCGCCGGCTCTTCCGTGGTGCACGCCTTCGGTGGATTCGCCGCCCTCGCCTGCGTCATCCTTCTTGGAGCTCGCAAAGGCAAATACGGGGCTGACGGAACCATGAAACCAATCCTCGGCCACAGCATGCCGCTCGCGACTATGGGCGTCTTCCTTCTCTGGCTTGGATGGTTCGGTTTCAACGGCGGTTCCGTCCTGAACGCCGATCCGGTCCTCGTTTCCTACGTCTGCGTGACCACCGCAATCGCCGCGGCATCCGGTGGCGTGGCCGCCATGCTTATCTCATGGATCTTCCTCAAGAAACCAGACCTGTCCATGGCCCTGAACGGTATCCTCGCCGGACTCGTCGGCATCACCGCCGGGGCGGACTCCGTCGGCGTTCTCCCCGCCTGCATCATCGGCCTCATCGCCGGGATCATCGTGGTGTTCGCGATCATCACCTTCGATAAAATTAAAATCGATGACCCCGTCGGTGCCATCTCCGTCCACGGAGTCTGCGGCATCTGGGGCACCTTGGCCGTCGGGATTGGCTTCTTCAACGGAGGCAACGCCGACCTCAGCTTTGGCGTCCAGCTCCTTGGCACACTCGCCATCTCCATCTGGGCCTTCGCCTTCTCCATAATCGTCTTCGGCATTATCAAAGTCATCATGGGCGTCCGCGTCAGCGAAGAAGAAGAAGAAGAAGGCCTCGACATGGGCGAACACGGAGTCCCCGCATACGCCGACTTCACCTCGAGATAACACTCCATCACCAACAAGATTCGCCGTCCGATCCAAGTCGGACCGGCAATCTTCACAACCAACATGCAAAACGGGGGAACGAAAGTTCCCCCGTTTTTGTGTCTTGGATTACCCACCCTCTTCGTCGACCGCATTGGTCCAATCACTACGCTCCACCCCGCCACACGTCACTCACCCCCATTTCCACATTCACCCGACGCGTCCCCCCCGCCGCCAATCGTTCCAGCCACAACAACTCCGTTCCCACGGAACATAACAAGCGCATCGGTTTCCGCCGCAACACCAGCGTCACCACCCCTCCCACGGCCGTATCTTTCTCGAACGCGTCTTCGCCCGCCTCCGCTTCCTCACCCTCTCCCGTCCCCCCTCGCACCCCACGGTCCGCCCCCTCGAACCCTTCCGCCTCCAACCAGCCCCATCCCGTCGGAATCTCATGCTCCCCCCTCACCACTCCGGGCCACGTCACCAAATACAAAGCATGCGCACTCCGCCACCGCAGTAGCTTCTCAAACTTCGTCCGCCGAAAAACACGCGACTCCAGCTTCGCAATCTCTCGAATCAACTTCCCATACCCTTCATGCGGCAACTCTTCCCCATAAATACCGTCAAACTCCGGAAACAACATCTCCCCCTTCCGTAAATGCGGATAATGCACCCCCAACTGCCTCTCCAAGCTTCGGCGCCGCTCATGCAACCCCTCCAACTGCTCCAAACTCGCCGCCTCCTCACCAGAATCCGTCAAAAAATCCCCCCGCGCCTGCTTGCACTCAAATAAAGCGCTCCGCCCACTTCCCCCGTCATCTCCCGCCTCGGCCCGGCGATCTCGCTCACTCCCGTCGCGCGCGCCCAAATCCACAGTCCCGCCCGTCGGCAAACCGGCTCCCTCTGAAAAAGACCTTACGTTCCCGCAACTAACAACGTCCGCCCGGTATCGCGAACGCGGCACCCGCACCTCCACTCCCGCAAACCGATAACCCCCAGCCGTCTGCGCCCAATGCAACGCCGCTCGTTTCAACTCCCGATGCCGATCACTCTCCCCCATAGCCCTACAACACCCCCACCATAACGCCAACCCCCAAACCAACAACCATCAACCGATAACACACAACAAACAACGACTCCCAATCACCATTCACCCAAAAATGCTTCCCCCCACCTTGACCTGCGTCCCCTCGGCGAAGAAGCTTCCTTCCCGCCTTCAGGTGATCAAAGCCGTCACGCCACCTCTTCGCCCACACACATCATGCACATCTTCAAACGAGTCGAAGTCTGGGTCCTCATCGCCTTGCTTTTCGCCGGTATCGCCTACGTCCTCATCTCCGAACAAAGCAATCAGCAACAGCCGCCCGCCAACACCACAGCCGCCATACCATCCTCCTCCAACAAGGCCCAACTCCAAGACTCAACACCCAAGACCGAACCCGAAGCCTTCACACTCAAACAAATTCACCTCAAACGAGACTACCAAAACGCGATTATTGAAATCGACCTCGTCGTCCATAATCCCGACGGCCCCGCTTTCCAGCTCATCCCCCCCCATGCCAAACTCTTCGCCGCCTCCCCGAACCGGCCCGATCAAGAACTACCCGCCACCGCAGAACGCCGCCCCCTCGAACCCTTCTTCCTCGCCTTCGCCGCCCCCCCCG
>JBCCZX010000199.1:0-5224 GCA_039186735.1 Verrucomicrobiota bacterium
CCCAGATGAGCTACATGTAGTTCCTGCAGGGATGTGTGAATCCTTGTATAGCGAAAGCAGCTTAGAAGCTCAATACTCAGATGAAATTATGAGTGTTTTACTTAAAGAATTTTCGGAAGAATTGTTTGAAAACAAAGAACTCGAAAGGGCTCATCATATTAAGAATCCGGACAGTATCAGAGGTAAAATTTCAGGTGCCGTAAACCGTTCACTTAAGAACTTCAAATTTCTCGATAAGGATGAACCCAAGCCATGTGATTTGGAAATCCATCCCACTGGAATTGCTTTCGATCTTACTAATCTTCGCCCTGAAATTTGTGCCCTGATTTTGATACGCCCAAAAGAGACAACTTTTAAAGGAAAGACTCCCGATGATGTGGCTGACCATTTACAAGAAATACGTGAGCACAAAGGAGACTCTCAAGAATGGGTTAAAGACTTTACTCAATTTGAGGGCAACTGGGAAACAACCAATCTAGACCCAAGGGAAAATTTCGCAGGCAAAGTTGACTACAACCTAATGCCTCCAGAAGAATCAGTCCAGGCGGGGGCTGCGTGTTATATTTTAGGTTCAGAACGACTACTCAAGAGATCTCTCCAGTGAAAAAATTTGAACAAGTATTGTTTTGTGACAACGAAGGCTGTCTTACACCAGGAAAAGGGCGAGCTTATGACCTGGTTGGCCTGATTCGACTTCGTGAGGCCTTAGCTATTCTTCGCATTCAATTAGTTTTAACTACGGGTAGATCAGCGCCTTACTGTGAAAGCTTATTACAATCGATTGGACTCCAATCTGCAGACTATCCAATGATTTGCGAAGGCGGAGGAATATTCTTTACCCCTGCGACTGAACGAATCGAAATAACCAAGAAGCCCGAACTTCCGATCTCAGAATTAAGAAACTACATAAATGAAAGAATCAATTGCAGATTCGAACCTGGAAAAATAAATTGTCTTAGCCTATACCCAGAAGGAGGAAAAAGCGTTGAAGATATAAATATTGAATTAGATTCTTTCTTCTCGAATTTTGACGCCTACTTTGAAAAAACATGCTCTAAAGCAGCTGTAGATATAGTCCCTAAATATGTTTCAAAAGGATATGCATTAGAAAAATGGTGTAGTAATTTTGATATTGAAATCAAAAATTGTATCGGTATAGGAGATGCTGAGAACGACAAATCCTTTCTGCAATTATTAGAAAAGAGTGCTTGCCCTGCAAATGCATCCAAAGAAATCAAGACTCTATCATCATATGTCTCTAAAAAAAAAGATATTTGGGGAACAATTGATATTATCAACTTTTTCTTAGGTTAGTGCATCTCGAGCGTCGCAGAACCTGCATAGGCACTGCATAGGGACCACTGCATCTCCCGTATTGTCGGCCGTGAATTCCTCCTCAACGACGAAGCCAAAGACTACTTCGTAAAGCTTCTTCGCCTCTATTCTCAATTCTCAGGCTGCCGTATCCTCGCCCACTGCTGCATGGACAACCACTTCCACCTCCTTCTCGAAGTCCCTCCCAAATCCTCCCTCCAAATCACCGACCAACAACTCCTCGACCGCCTCTCCCTCATCTACTCCGAACTCCGCGTCGCCGAAATCTCCGCCCACCTCACCGACCTCCGCCAACGGAGCCTCGACCAACAAGCCGAGGACTACCGCCAAACCTTCCTCTACCGCATGCACGACCTCTCCCAATTCATGAAAGTCCTCAAACAACGCATGACCGCCTTCGTCAACCGCCTCCACAACCGCAAGGGCATCCTCTGGGAAGAACGCTTCAAATCCATCCTCATCGAAGACGGTCACGCCTGCCGCGTGATGGCTGCCTACATCGACCTCAACCCCGTTCGCGCTTGTCTTGTTTCCGATACCGCCGACTACAAATGGTCATCCTACGGCCAAGCTTGCGCTGGCAACAAATCCGACCGCCAAGGCCTCACCCGCGTCATGGAAAACTACGACCAAACTCGTGGCAACGACACCAAATCCAAAATCACCTGGCGAAAAATCGCCGCTGACTACCGCTGGATGATGTTCGAAGACGGCCGCCAAGCCTCCAACTCCAAGCGCCCCGGCATCAAACCCCAAACTGTCGAAACCACCCGCCAACGCCGCGGCCAAATGACCCCTGCCCAACTGCTCCGCTGCCGCGTCCTTCACTTCACCCAAGGCACCGTCCTCGGCTCCAAAGACTTCGTCGAAACCACCTTCCAAGCCACCAGAAACCACTACCACAAAAACCGCAAAACCGGACCCCGCCACATCCCGGGCGCAACTCCTCTCAAGCTCTACACAACCCGCCAACTGCCTCGACCCACCTCAAACTAAAAGTCCAGCGCATATCAATCGCGTCGACAACAAATAGACCAAGCGGATAGTCTAAATCCCAACCGGATGCCAAGTCGTCTTAATCTCCTGCAAATCCAAAATCGCATACGGCCCCGTCTCCGGCCCTCCCTCTCCCACCAAACTCACCCGCTTCAAATTATCCGCCGCTTCCACCTCAAGCGCCTTCCTCTCCCCTTCACTCTCTCCACAAGCCACAACAGCATTGATATCCCGGTGCTTCGCGAACTCCAAGGCCAGCTCCTCCCGATGCCCCGTCAACACATTCACCACCCCTCCCGGCACATCCGATGTCGCCAGAACCTCCGCAAACGAAATCGCACTCAACGGATAATTTTCTGAAGCCAAAACCACACTCGCATTACCTCCTACCAAAGCCGGCGCCACCACCGAAACCAAGCCCGCTAGCCCCCGCTCATTCGGCGCCAGCATGCCCACAACTCCCGTCGGCTCTGGCCGTGAAAAATTGAAGTGCTCACTCGCCACGGGATTCACCGTAGAAAATATCGCCTGGTACTTGTCACTCCACCCCGCATAGTGCACCAGCAGATCCAGCGCATCATCCACCTCTTCCCGCGCCTTCTTTGCGGTCATGCCCTGCAGAACCAACTCATCCACAAACTGCGTCGCCCGCCCATCCAAGACCTCCGCTATCCGATAAAGAATCTGTCCCCGCAAATAAGCTGAAGCATCCGCCCATCCACCGAAAGCCTTCCGCGCCGCCACCACCGCATTCCGCAAGTCCTTGCGACTACCTCGCGAAACATTCGCCACAAAATCCCCCCGCACCGCTAATTCGAAATAACGCCCGGATTCCGTCCGCGGAAACTTCCCCCCAATAAACAACTTGTAAGTCTTCGGTATCGATAAACGGCTCATAAAATCATCTCTCAAAGGTTCACATACGCACTCAACCCGTGTACCCCGCCTTCCCGGCCAATCCCGCTCTCCTGATAACCACCAAACGGCGCCGTCGGATCAAACTTGTTAAATGTATTGGCCCAAATCACCCCCGCTCGCATCGCACTCCCCACCTTGAAAACCTTCGACCCCTTGTCGCTCCACACCCCCCCACTCAATCCATACGGCGTGTTATTCGCCTTCTCGATACCCTCCTTCGGCGTCCGAAAAGTCTGAATTGCCAACACCGGCCCGAAAATCTCCTCCTGCACGATGCGATGACTCTGCGCGCAATCCGTAAAGAGCGTCGGCTGGAACCAGAATCCCTTCCGCGGCAAACGTCCCCCGCAATCCCACTTACAAGCCCCCTCCGCCTCCCCAGTTTTCACCAAGGCCTTGATCCGGCCCAACTGCTCTTTCGAATTAATCGCCCCAATATCCGTGTTCTTGTCCAACGGATTCCCCACCACCAAAGTCTCCATCCGCTTCTGCAACTTCTTCACCACCGTATCCGCGATACTCTCCTGCACGAACAAACGCGAACCCGCACAACACACATGCCCCTGGTTGAAGAAAATCCCGTTCACGATTCCCTCCACCGCCTGATTGATCGCCGCATCCTCGAAAATCAAATTCGCCGCCTTGCCCCCCAACTCCAACGTGAACCTCTTACCCGTTCCTGCCACCGCTCGTCGAATCGATTTCCCCACCTCCGTCGATCCCGTGAATGCCACCTTATCCACATCCGGATGCTCCACCAAAAACCTTCCCGTCTCCCCAGCCCCTGTCACCACGTTCACCACCCCTTCCGGCAAACCTGCATCCTCAAACAACTCTGCCAACTTCAATGCCGTCAATGGTGTTGTCTCCGCCGGCTTGATCACCACCGTATTACCGCACGCCAAAGCTGGCGCTATCTTCCACGCCGCCATCAACAACGGAAAATTCCAAGGAATCACCTGCCCCACCACCCCGATCGGACGAGGCTTCCGCCCCGGAAACGCATACTCCAACTTATCCGCCCAACCCGCATGATAGAAAAAGTGCGCCGCTACCAACGGGATATCCACATCCCGACTCTCCCGAATCGGCTTCCCGCCATCCATCGACTCGATCACCGCAAACTCCCGCGCCCGCTCCTGAATCAATCGCGCAATCCGATAAAGATACTTCCCCCGCTCCCCTCCCGACATCCTGCCCCACTCTCCCTCAAAAGCCGTCCGCGCCGCCCTCACCGCCAGATTCACTTCCCGCTTTCCCGCCATCCCCACCTCCGCAATCACCTCCTCCGTCGCCGGATTAATTGTCTCAAAACGCTCCTTCGCCTTCACCCACTTGCCCCCAATGAAGAGGTCGTAACTCGACTTCAACTCGATGTGGTCCCCCGACTCGGGTGCCGGTGCGAAACCGCCGGATAAAAAAGAATGGTCTGGCATAGTAGTCTTACGAAATTCAGTTCAAGTCTATCAGTCCTTCGAAAAGTCGTTGGCCATCTGATAACGACCCGTCTCCTGCTTGCGAATCTGCATCAACAAATCATTCGTTAACGAACTCGCTCCAAAACGAAACCAAACCGGCGTCAACCACTTTGCCCCCAAAACTTCCCTCACCATCACCAGATACTGCAACGCCAACTTCGCGTTACTAATTCCCCCCGCAGGCTTCATCCCCACCATTTTCCCTGTCTTCTCGTAGAACTCCTCAATCGCCTGCAACATCACCAACGTCACCGGCAAGGTCGCCGCCGGACTCACCTTCCCTGTCGACGTCTTGATAAAATCCGCCCCCGCACACATCGCAATCTCACTCGCCCACCGCACGTGATCATAACTTGCCAACTCCCCCGTCTCCAATATGACCTTCAAATGCACCTCCCCACACGCCTCCTTGCACGCTAAAATCTCTTTGTAAATCCCCCGGTAATCGCCCTCCAAAAACTGCCCCCGCGAAATCACCATATCAATCTCATCCGCAC
>JBCCZX010000200.1:0-5212 GCA_039186735.1 Verrucomicrobiota bacterium
ACCAACATCAAAAACCTCGAACAATCAGTTCCTCCAAGCCCCTAATTGCGAGGCTTCATCCCTAAATTTATAAATTTTAGACATTTTTGAGCTCTTTAGCTTGAAAATTTTAATAAAAGCTGATTATAAATCGTCGCGTTCACCCGTGATGAAAACTCCCTTCCTGGTTTTGATCGTGATCCTCATCGCGATCCTAGGTTCCCTTGGAATCCTCCAAGCGGCCCCCAATCACCATGCCGACGACGACCAATTCTGGTCTCAAGCATCCGCTCTTCTCCCCAACTACACCAACACTCCCGCTCCCCCTAGCCTCTCCAATCTCCCCGGCGTTTGGAGCACTGTCATCCCGTGGACACATACCCCTGTCTCCCTCGCCCTCCTCCCCAACGGCAAACTCCTCACCTACTCGGGTTCCGAACCCGAATACTGGCCTGGTCGCCTCCGCCAAACTCACTGGGCCCTCTGGGACCCCGCAACCGCTCAGTTTGATAACCAACTCTACGAAGGACACGAAATGTTCTGCGCCCATCCCATCATGCGAACCGACGGAGTCCTCCAAACGATGGGCGGACGCCACACCGTCGTGAAATCATCAACCTACGACTGGCGGACAAACCAATGGTCCCGGGTCGAGGATATGAACGACCGTCGCTGGTACACCACCGCCGTCGCCCTTCCCGATGGCGATGTCACCACCTTCGGCGGCCAGGGAGGTCCCAACACCGCCGAACGATTCAACCACGACTCCAACCTCTGGAACCGCCTTTCTGGAATCAACTGGCAACCCGTTTCCGGTGCCGACGGATTCGCATCTCAAAACTGGCCATTCATCATGGTCGCACCCGATGGCCGCCTCTTCCACTTCGGTCCCACCGATACCATGCACTGGATCGATGCCAACGGCGCAGGCTCTCGCACCTCCGCAGGCATCACTGTTCCTGGCGACCATTATCCCAAAGACGGCGCCTACTGCATGTACGACTCCGGCAAATACCTCATCGTCGGTGGCGCTGCCGTCCCCACCATCAACGACGCCACCAACGCCTGCTACACCGTCGACCTCACCCAAACCCCTCCCGTAGTTCAAAATACCGCCCCCATGGCCAACGCCCGCAGCCATCACAACCTCGTCGCTCTGCCTTCCGGAGAAGTCCTCGCCCTCGGCGGAAATACTTCCGGAGATCGCTTCTCGGATCTGGGCTCCGTCTATGCCGCTGAAGTCTGGAATCCCAACACCCGTCAATGGCGCACCCTCGCTTCCGCTTCCGTTCCCCGGAACTACCACTCCACCGCCACCCTTCTTCCCGATGGCCGCGTCTTTTCCGGTGGCGGAGGCTTCACCTCCAGCAATCCGAACCACCCCTCCACCCACACGGATGCCCAACTCTTTACCCCCCCCGCTCTTCTCAACAGCAGCAACAACCTAGTCTCCCGCCCGAACATTTCGAATGCACCCGATGCCATCTCCCTCGGCTCCGTCTTCAATGTCCAAGCCACCTCCGGCCTCCGCCAATTTTCCATGATCCGCATGATTGCCACCACCCACGGCAACACTTCCGACCAACGCTTCCTCAACATCCCTTTCAACGAGGTCTCAAACGGAAACTACCAACTCATCTCCAACCCCAATCGCAACGTCATGGTCCCCGGCTACTGGATGCTCTTCGGCGTGCAAGCCAACGGAGCATACTCCGAAGCCAAAATCATCCACGTCAAAGAAGCCATCGAATCTCCCATCAGTGGACTCTCTGCTCGCTACTACGATGGCACCAACTTCAATTCTCTCAAACTCTCCCGCAACGACGCAAAAGTCGATTTCAACTTCGGAACCGGCTCTCCCATCCCCTCCTCTCTCGGCAACGACTCCTACTCCATTCGCTGGGATGGCTGGATCATTCCAGATTTCACTGAAACCTACACCTTCTTTACCCAGTCAGATGACGGCACTCGCCTCTGGGTCAATGGCCAGCAACTCATCAACGACTGGACAACCCACAGCTCTACCGAACGCTCCGGAACAATTGCCCTCCAAGCCGGAGTTCCCGTGCCGATACGACTCGAATATTTCGAAAACGTTGGCGCCGCCGCAATCCAATTGAAGTGGTCCTCACCTCGCACCCCAAAAACCATCATCCCTCCTCGCGCCCTTCGATCCTCCAACCCCCTCAACGAAGCCACCGTCGCTGCCGATAATCGCTTCGAACTCTTCATCGACGGTCAACTCGTATCCGTTGGCGTCGATTGGAATCAAGCCCTCAACAGCACCTTCTCAACCGGCACGAAAACCACCATCGCCATTCGCGCTGTCGACCGTGGCGGCCCCGGCGCTCTCTTCGGCCACTTCCGTATCAACGGAAACACAACCGTGACCAACACGGATTGGAGAGCATCCACCACCGCTCCCAACGGCTGGGAGCAACCCGGATTTGACGACTCCACCTGGCCCAACGCCACCATTCACTCCCGTACCCGACCCGCTGGCTTCCCTGCCAACACCACCTCACAAGCCATCTGGTCCTCCGATGCCGAAAACCATAACCAAGTCTTCTTCCGCTACACCATTGGCGAACCAGAGATCACCGCCCTCCCCAAACGCATCGACGCCACCAACAACAACATTAACCTCCTCCCCAACGTCACCGCCGCCTCGGGAAGCACGCTCACCTTCTCCAGCACGAACCTTCCCCCGGGGCTCAACATCAATACAGCCAACGGGAGAATCACCGGCTCCCCCTCCACACCCGGAATCTTCAACACCACCATCACCGGTCGCGATCAAGACGGCTCCGCCGACTCCTCCACCTTCGAATGGGTCGTCCGCCTCCCCGGCCAGGGAGAAGGCTCTCTCCTCCGCGAAGTCTGGACCAACATGCCCGGCGACTCCACCAGCCTCTCCACTCTCACCACCTATCCCCTCTACCCATTCGACCCCAACATCCGGGAAGAAGTCACCTCCTTCCCCGTCGGCGAAGGATTTGGCGACAACTACGGCACCCGTCTCCGCGGCTATATTCATGCCCCCATCACCGGAGACTACACCTTCTGGCTCTCCACCGATAACGAAGGCTCACTGCTTCTCGGCACCAATGACAACCCCTCCACTTCCCGCCAGATTGCCTCCATCTCCAACGCCGGCTGGGCCAGCCCCTTCCAATGGACTCGCTATCCCTCTCAAAAATCCGCCACCATCCGCCTCACCGCCGGACAAAAATACTACCTCGAAATCCTCCAACGCGAAACCTTCGGCGGCGACCACATCAACCTCGCCTGGCAAATCCCCGGCGACACCACCCTCTCCGTCGTCGGCTCCTCCTACCTCTCCCCCTTCGATCCCAATGAACGTCCCTCCCTCAATTCCATCTCCGACCGCAACCACACCATCAACACCAACATCAGCATCAACCTCTCCGCTTCCGATCCCGACAACGACCCCCTCACTTGGAGCGCCATCGACCTCCCCTCCGGCATCAACCTCAACCCCACCACCGGACGCCTCACCGGACGGCCCACCGCCACCGGCACCTTCAATCCCACCATCACCATCGTCGACCCCGAAGGAGCCGATGCTTCCCGCTCCTTCGAATGGACCATCAACCCTGCTCTCAATCTCCCCGCAACCCTCACCAATCCGACTCAATCCGGAACCGATGCCACCTTCTCCGTCGGAGCAACCGGAGGCACCAACCCCACCTTCACTTGGAACTTTGGCGACGGAACCAGTCCTGTCACCACCACCTCTCCCTCCACGAACCACAACTACTCCAATCCCGGTCGCTACACCATCACCCTAACCGCCCGCGACGCAAATGGCACCACCACCGTGCTTCGCTTCACCCACCTCTCCTTCCCAGCAACAACCACCAACCGTCCGCGCAACACCCAGCCCATCCTCACCACCACAATCTCGAACACCCCCCAAGCTTGGAACGTCAACCCCGACCAAAACACCATCAGCGTCTTCAACCTCGTCAACAACTCCAAGCTAGCGGAAATCCCCGTCGGCAACTCGCCCCGCACCCTCTCTCTTGCCCCCAACAACCTCATCTGGGTCACCAACAAAGACGACGCCACCCTCTCAATCATCAACCCGGTCAACTTCGCCGTCACCAACACCATCCAACTCCCCCGCGGCTCCCAACCACACGGCATCATTCATGCCCCCAATGGCTCCACCGCCTGGGTCGCCCTCGAAGCAACCGGTGAAATCGCCCAACTCAACCCCACCACCGGCACAATCCTCAACACCTACGCCGTCGGCAGTACCCCACGCCATCTCGCCATCTCACACGACAGCTCATCACTCTTCGTCTCCCACTTCATCTCACCTTTCGTCGCCGGTGAAGCAACCGCAAACCCGAGCAGAACTTCCGGCGGCGGATTCGTAACAATCCTCTCCACCGCCAATCCCGCCTCCCCTACCTCCATTCGCCTTCAAATCAGTCAAGAGTCCGACTTCGCAGGCGGTGGCAGCGGACTTCCCAACTACCTCGGAGCCCCCGCCATCTCCCCTTCCGGTGATGCCGCCTGGATCCCCTCCAAAAAAGACAACATCCTGCGAGGCTCCCTCAGAAACGGCCAAGAACTCGATCACGACAACACCGTCCGCTCCATCGCCTCCCGCATCAACCTCTCTAACAACTCCGAAGACTTCAACTCCCGCATCGACTTCGACAACTCCGGACTCCCCTCCGCCGCTGTCTACGGCCCCTACGGCCTCCATCTCTTCGTGACTCTGGAAGGCTCCCGCCAAGTCTCCGTCGTCGATGTCTACGGCGCCGCCGAACTCTTCCGCTTCGATACCGACCGCGCACCCCAAGGACTCTCCCTCTCCCCCGATGGACGCTCCCTGCTCGTCCACAACTTCATGAGCCGCACCGTCTCCGTTCACAACATCACCGCCCTCGTCGAAAATGGCACCGAGTCCGTTCCCCGCTCCGCCACCCTTGACCCCACCGCCAGCGAATCACTCCCTGCCGACGTCCTCCTCGGCAAACAACTCTTCTACGACTCCCGCGACGACAAAGTCAGCCGCGAAGACTACATGTCCTGCGCCTCCTGCCACAACGACGGAGGCCACGACGGCCGCACCTGGGACTTCACCGGCTTCGGCGAAGGCCTTCGCAACACCATCGACCTCCGTGGCCGCGGCGGTCCCGAACACGGCGCCATCCACTGGTCCGCCAACTTCGACGAATTCCAAGACTTCGAAAGA
>JBCCZX010000201.1:0-5205 GCA_039186735.1 Verrucomicrobiota bacterium
CCCAAAACGAACTCGTTGGCTTCCGCACCTCTGGCACCAGCCTCACCCGCCTCGCCATGCCCGTATTCGTCCTCGGCCTTCTCTTCAGCATCATCTGCTGGTTCCTTGCTGGTGACCTCTCACCCATGGCCAAGCGCAACACCCGCGCTCTCCTCGACCAGGCCTTCGAACAAGACCCTGTCTCCCTCCTCGAACCCAACGCCGTCCAAACCAAACTCCCTGGCCAACGGGCCTTCATCACCTCCAAAGACGGCGAAACCCTCAAAGGCCTCCACCTCTACCAACTCAGCGCCGAAGAACGCGACGCCGACCCCGAGCTCTATGTCTACGCCCGCTCCGTCGACCTCGAAGTCGATTACCAAGACAAACTCTTCATGCTCTCCTTTGAAGACGCCTTCATCGAACGACTCGAAAATCAGAACGACGCCCCCGAAATCATCACCGCTTCCACCGCCGAGCCTTGGCCCATCCCCTTCCCCTCCTCCACCAAACGGACCCTCAAACCCAGCTATCGCGGCACCGCCAACCTCATCGACACCATCAACAAAGAAAACGACCCCAAAATCCGCAACGGACTCCTCACCGAATTCCAAAAACGCAACTCCCTCTCCCTCGCCTGCCTCGCCTTCGCCTTCATCGGCGTCCCCCTCGGCATCAACGCTCGCCGCCGCGAAACCACCTCCGGCCTCGTCCTCTCCCTCCTCGTCGCCGCCGCCTACTTCGGCTCCCTCCTCCTCGCCGAGAACTTCGAAGACAACCCCCTCCTCTGCTCCCTCATGATGTGGCTCCCCAACATCCTCGCCGTCCTCCTCGGCATCATCCTCATCCGCCGCGCCTCCCACCGCTAGACCGTTTCTCAGATGGAATTGCCGATATCGGCAAGTTCCTCTCATAAACGGTCAAATCCCAAAAAATCCACCACAACCCAAGCTCCGTTTTCTCCCTTACCTCCTGTTCAAAACAAAGCTACAGAATCCGGAAAAATCACGACCTTTGCGTCCTTCTGTTCAAAACCCAAAGCCCAAAAATCCTATCCATCCTATCCATCTTGGTCCCGACAAAAACCCACAACCTTCCTATCCACTAGAAACAACACCCCCACCGTCCCTCCCCCATCCACGAGACTCAAAACTAACAACCTCACTTCCCCTTGTTGAATCGTGACATCTCCCGCTGCGCCTCCCGCAACTCCACCTTCTTCTTCAGGTCATGCCGCTGGTCCGCATGACTCTTCCCCTTCGCCAACCCAATCTCCACCTTCACTCGCCGACCCCTGAAATACATCCGTAACGCCACCAAGGTCTCCCCCTTCTGCTGCGTTGCCTGCTGCAACTTCAAAATCTCCCGTTTATGCAACAACAACCTCCGCGGTCGCTTCGCCTCATGCTGGAACCACTGCCCCGCCGTCTGCCACGGCTGAATATCACAACCATACAAAAACACCTGTCCCCGATCCACCCGCGCATACGCATCACCAATATTCGCCTTCCCCTCCCGAATCGACTTCACCTCCGTTCCCCGCAACTCAATCCCACACTCGAACTTCTCCAGAATGTGAAAGTCCCGACGCGCTTTCTTATTCGTGGCCACGTCCTGACTCATAACAACACTCTACACACAAATTCCTGCCCCAGCAGAAAAAATCCCCCTACTCTGCCCTGGTCAACCGCGACGTAGCTTCAAGAGTCAGCAGGCTCGGCCAACTTGATCTTGCCCTCGATAATCTCGGTCAAAGCAATGTCAGCCGCTCCCATGCTCGGAACAGTATCAATCAACGGCGCTCGGCCATCATTCAACTGCTTCACTCTTCTCGAGACCATGTTCACCAAAACCTGCGGATCGGGGAACAATTCAGACGCTTTCGCTACAAGCTCGCTTTTCATAGGAGATCCAGAGAAACGGGACGCCGGTTTGGGCTTTTCAAAAGGAATTACGTTACCGTCCTCCATCGTCACACGTTCCAAAAAATTAACCCCGCCACCTTCAGCGGGGCGATGGAGATTTCATAGAAGCCCTCCGTTGACAAGACATTTTCACGTTCAACACCCCATGGCGCGAAATCACCCTCGCCACAAACGTCAAGAAGCCTTAGATTCCCGCCCCTCGCGGACAACCCTGTTATGTTTTTCCTCAACAAGCTCTTCCAGCTCCGCGACCACGGCAATCCCGAGGCCGAAAAGCCCTTCCTCGACCACCTCAACGACCTCCGCGTCACTTTGACGCGCATCATTCTTACCCTGGCCATTGGCTTTCTTGCCTGCTTCAGCTTCCACAAACAACTCATGGACGTCATTCGCCGTCCCGTCGAACTCGCATGGGGAACCTCTCAAAATCAGGCCCTTGCCAAACTCGACCCCAAACCCGACCTCGAAACTTGGGAACGAGCCCTCGAAGCCGCCTCCCACCTCCCCAATCTGTCCGAGGACCAACAACGACATCTCATCAAGAGCCTTTCCCCGGACAACCCCGAATTTGCCTTCCACGTCCAATCCGCATTCCACTTTCAAGTCGCTCAAACCCTGAAAGGAGACTCCCCTAAGAAAACCGAGCAGCTCCGCAAGGACTACTTCACCACCCTCCCAGGCATCTCTGACAAACTCCGCTCCCAACTTCTTGCCCTCACCGAAGGAGCCCCGAACGCCCGCCCCGATGCCAAAGGCCGCATGGTTCTCATGCAATCCCTCAATCCCACCGAGGGCTTCATGCTCTCCGTTAAACTCGCCTTCTTTGCCTCTCTCGTCGTCACCTTTCCGCTCCTTCTCTACTTTCTCCTCCAATTCATCCTCCCCGGCCTGCACGATCGCGAACAAAAAGCCCTCTTTCCTGCCCTCGGGATCGGCTTCCTCTTATTCCTAGGTGGGGTCTTTTTTGCCTATTTCATCATCCTCCCAACCGTCCTCGACTTCTTCTACCAATACTCCCTCGAAATGGGCATCCAGAACGACTGGCGCATTGGCTACTACATCTCCTTTGCCACTCAACTCGTCCTCATCTTCGGCCTCTCCTTCGAACTCCCCGTCGTCGTCATGACCCTCGTCAAACTCGGCATTCTCTCCTACGAAATGATGCGGACCACCCGCTCCTACGCCGTTCTCGCCATCGTCATCACCGCCGCCATCATCACCCCCACCCCCGACGCCCTTACCCTCGGCCTCCTCGCCATCCCCATGTACATCCTCTACGAAATCTGCATCTGGCTCGCCTTCTTCCTCGACCGCAAAGAACAAGCCCGCGAAGCCGAAGAAGAAAAAGAACGCATGGCCCGCCTCCTCTCACCCTCACCCGCCGCAGGTTCAATCCCACAATCCCAAGACGACTACCACGAAGAAGACGAATTCGATCACGGCGACCTCGGCGAAGTCGACCCCGACCACATCGAAACCGACTACGGCGGCCCCCACCCCGAAGAAGAAGACCTTCACGCCCAAGCCCCTGAACACCCCGAAGACGACATCCGCCCCGACGACGACATGAAATACTAATCGAGCGCGGTCTTCAGTCCGCCCCACAACCCGAGCCCTTTCGGAGTGCGGCGAGATTCGCCGCTTTTGAACTGGCCTCTCATCCAAACCAAACCCTTCACCTCCACCCGGCAAAAGAACCAATGCCCAACACCAACCCTCAAAGGCCCACTCCCGAACAACGCCTCGTCCCCCGCAACCGCCCCCCCGAATCCCCCGTTATGTTCCAACGCTGGGAACACCTCCTCTTTCTCCACTGGCCCATCTCCCCAACCGACATCCAAGCCACCCTCCCACCCGGACTCCACGTCGACACCTTCGACAACCAAGCCTACCTCGCCATCGTCCCCTTCTACATGCAAGCCGTCCGTCCCCGCTTCCTCCCCTGCGTCCCCGGCCTCTCCTGGTTCCTCGAACTCAACCTCCGCACCTACGTCCACGACGACCAAGGCCGCCCCGGCGTCTGGTTCTACTCCCTCGACTGCAATCAACCTCTCGCCGTCGAACTCGCCCGCAACCTTTTCCACCTCCCCTACCAACACGCCCACATGTCCGCGGCAAAGAGAGACGAAACTATCTACTACTATTCCAGTCGCGAAAAAAAAGGACGACGCAACAACCCCAACGTCCTCATCAAAAACGGCGTCATCCCCCAGTCCCACTGGAAAACCAACCCTCCCTCGGAAAGCGCAACCTACACCTACACTCCCACCAACCAACTCCAGACCGCCCAACCAGACACCCTCGACTTCTTCCTCCTCGAACGCTACCTCCTCTTCTCCACCACGAAAAAAGGCACTCTCAAAGTCGGCCAAGTCCACCACCAACCCTACCCCTACCAACCCGCCACCTGTCCCGAACCCTCCACCCTCCCCTTCGCCTACAACGGCTTTCCCCAACCCAAAGTTCCACCCACCTCCACCCTCTACTCCCCCGGCGTCTCCGTCGAAATCTTCCCCCTCAAACCCGCCTAACACAACCACCCCGGGCCTTCCCGGTCACAGAAGCCTCGGCGAAGAAAGCAATAAACCCCATAACTCCAACCGTTCGAGGTGTAGCATCTTTAGACCAAAACAAAGACGACTCAAAACATCTGCGCAAAATCCGCGTCAATCGGCGTGGAAAACCAACTGCTAGCGCCCCCTCACACCGGCGGATGCGCCTTCAAAAACCCCACACACGCCTCCACCTCATCCACCATCCCAATCGCCTTTCCATAATCCTTCTCCCCCGCCTGCCTCTTCACCGTCTCAAAAATCCCCGTCCGCTCCCCAAACCAATCACTCCCCAAAAACACCATCGGACTCACCACCTGAAACGTCTTGTAGTGATTCTGACACGCATCCATGAACACCTCCTGCGTCGTCCCCGCACTCCCCCGCGCATAAATCACCCCATGCGTCGCGATCGCCAACAGCCCATCCTCCCGCAAGCTGTTCGAAAAATACTTCGCCACATGCACCGAAAACAAATTCGTCGGTTCATGCCCGTAAAACCAGGTCGGCACCGCCAACGACGAATGACCATTCGGAAACCTCTCCACCACCTCCAACGCCAACTTCTGATACCCCGCATCCTTGTAACCCGGCGCCTTCTCTAACAACCCCAACGCCCACTCCAAATCTTCCGCCGACTCCCCCCCCAGATACGCCCCGAAATTACCCCCCCCCCACCCCCCCCGCGCCCCCCCCCGCGGCCCCCCAGGACCCCCCCCCCCCCCAGGCCCCCCGGCCCGCCCCCCCCC
>JBCCZX010000202.1:0-5188 GCA_039186735.1 Verrucomicrobiota bacterium
CGGCGCCACCGTCCCCCTCGTCAAAACTCCACCCCCCAGTCGGTAGATCGGCTTTGACAAAGCCGCCCCTTAAAACGGAGTGCGGACTTCAGTCCGCCCCCACAGTCCAAGCCTCTTGGAGTGCGGCGAAAATCGCCGCTCTCGACCAACCCCTTCGCCGCTCATCTACCAAAAGACCGCGCGCCCGCCGCGCCACCCTGAAAACCCCGTAACTGAAGCCCTTCCTAAACCTCCAGCATCAACCGCGTCGGATTCTCAATCCCTTCCTTCACCTTAATCAAAAACGTCACCCCTTCTTTCCCATCCACAATCCGGTGGTCATAACTCAACGCCAAATACATCATCGGCCGAATCTCAACCTTCCCATCCACCGCAATCGGACGCTGCTGAATCGTATGCATCCCCAGAATTCCACTCTGCGGCGGGTTCAAAATCGGCGTACTCAGCAATGACCCATAAACCCCCCCATTCGAAATCGTAAAGATGCCCCCCTGCAACTCCTCCAAGCCCAGCGTGCCCTCCTTCGCTCGCGTCGCCGCCGAAATGATATCCTTCTCGATCTGCGCAAAACTCTTCTGATCACAATCCCGAATCACCGGCACCACCAACCCCTTCTCCGTCCCCACCGCCACTCCGATATCAAAGAAGTGATTCTCCACCATCTCATTCCCCTCAATGAAATTCTTAATCTGCGGCACCTCCTTCAACGCATTCACCACCGCTTTCACAAAGATCGACATGAAGCCCAACTTCACCCCATGCTTCGCCACAAAATCCTCCTGCACCTGCTTCCGCAAACCCATCACCGAAGTCATATCGACCTCATTGAAAGTCGTCAAAATCGCCGCCGTCTGCTGAGCATTCACCAGGTGCTGCGCAATCTTCCGCCGCAGCATACTCATCTTCTTCCGCGTCGTCCGCCCACTCTCATCAACCGCCGGTGCCGCCACCTTTTCAGCCGGAGCACTCACCACCGTCAAATCCGGCTTCACCCGCTCAACTTCCGCCGCTGGACTGGGTGACACCACTGCCGCTGGTGCAGGCGCCGCCGAAGGAGCACTTGTCGCCGGTTCCGGAGCTTTCGCCACAGTCCCCCCCGTTGCCCCCACCGCAATCTTCGCCAACACCGTCCCAATCGCCACCTCTTCACCCTCCGGCACCAAAATCTCAATCACCCCATCCGCCGGCGATTCCAACTCCTGCGAAACCTTGTCCGTTTCCAGACTCACCAAAATCTGCCCCTTCGCCACCTGCGCTCCCGCATCCACCGACCAAGCCGCCACACTCGCCGTCGCAATCGACTCCCCAAACGGCGGAATCTTCACCTCCACCACCTCTCCAGTCGGTCCACTTCCACCCCCATTCGATACCGCAGGCACCGGTGCACTCTCTGCTGGTGCAGCACTCACCTCTCCCTCCGCAACCTTCCCAATCAATGCTCCAATCTCCACCTCTTCATCTTCCGCTACCAAAATCTCTAACACTCCGTCAGCCGGAGCCTCCAACTCCTGCGAAACCTTGTCCGTCTCCAAGGTCACCACCGTCTCCCCCTTCTTCACTTCATCTCCATTCCCTTTGTGCCACCGCGAAACATTCGCCGTCACAATCGACTCTCCAAAGGGCGGTATCGTAATCTCAGCCATCTCTCTAAATCAAAAATTCAACTCTCAACCCCTCAAACTCCGAAGGCATCTTCCACCAACATCGCCTGCTCCCGCTTGTGCATCGCCTTCGAACCCGCCGCCGGACTCGAAGCCCGATCCCGTCCCGCGTAACGCACCCGACCATCCAACGTATCTCCCAACCTCGGACCAATATACGTCCACGCTCCCATGTTGAGCGGCTCCTCCTGACACCACACCCACTTCGTACAATTCGTGAACGGCTTCACCGCCTCTTCAATCAAATGCTCCGCATACGGATACAACTGCTCCACCCGCACAACCGCCGCATTATCGATCGCGTTCTTCTCCCGATACTCTAACAAATCATAATAAACCTTCCCCGTACAGAAAATCACCCGCTCCACATCACCCGCCTTCTCCTCCATCACCTCATCCCCAATAATCTCCCGAAAACACGTTCCAGCCTTCAACTCATCCAAAGTCGAAACCGCTTCCGGCTTCGTCAGCAAACTCTTCGGCGTCATCAAAATCAATGGCTTCCGGAACGACCGCTTCTTCTGCCTGCGCAAGGCATGAAAATACTGCGCCGGCGTCGTGAAGTTCCCCACAATCATGTTCTTCTCCGCACACAACTGCAGGAACCGCTCCAAACGCGCACTCGAATGCTCCGGCCCCATCCCCTCATAACCATGCGGCAACAACATCACCAAATCCGTCGGCGTCTGCCACTTCGACTCCGCCGACGAAATAAACTGATCAATAATCACCTGCGCCCCATTCGAGAAATCCCCGAACTGTGCTTCCCACATGATCAACATGTTCGCGCAACCCAACGAATAACCATAATCGAAGCCCAACACCGCTGCTTCCGATAACAAGCTGTTGTAGACACAAAACTTCGCTTGGTCCTCTCCCAACTTCTTCAACGGCGTATAACGCTCCCGCGTCTCATGATCATAAAACACCGCATGCCGCTGACTAAACGTTCCCCGCCGACAATCCTGACCCGATAATCTCACCGGAAACCCCTCCAACAACAACGAACCCCACGCCAACGACTCCGCCAAAGCCCAATCGATCCCCTCTCCTGATTCCAAAGCCTCCGCTCGCCGCGGCACAAAACGCTTCTTCAAAGTCGGATGCAATCGGAACTCCTCTGGAATCGAAGTCAAAGTCGACCCCACCCGCTTCAGCACACTCTCTTCAACCCCCGTCTCCACCGCATCATGCCGATACGCCTCCTGCTCTACCGCCGTCGAACCCGAAAACACTGTCCGCTCCCCCTTCTCCTCCAACATCCTCATCTCTGCATAACCCTCCTCCAAGCGACTCCAAATCTCCTTGTGCACTCCGTCAGCCTCTTCTTCCGACACCACACCCTGCTCCTTCAACTCCGCCCGATACATCTGGCCCGCCGTCTGTCGCCCCGTAATCTTCCGGTAAATGTGCGGCTGCGTAAACGCCGCCTGATCCGTCTCATTATGTCCCTGCCGACGGTAGCAATACATGTCGATCACCACGTCTCGTCCCCACTTCTGTCGAAAATCCATCGCAAACTGCGCTGCCCACCACAACTCCTCCGGCTTCTCCCCGTTCACATGCAAAATCGGCGCCTCAATCATCTTCGCCACATCGGTCGCGTAACTCGACGATCGCGCATCCTCCGGCATCGTCGTAAATCCAATCTGATTGTTGATCACCAAATGCACCGTCCCCCCCGTTCGATATCCCGGCAACTGCGACAAATTCAGAACCTCCGCCACCGTTCCCTGCCCCGCAAATGCCGCATCCCCATGAATCAACAAAGGCAGAACCTGCTTCCGATCTGTCTGCACCCCGTCATCCCCAATGATTCGCTGCCGCGCCCGGGCCTTCCCCTCCACCACCGCATTCACCGCCTCCAAATGACTTGGATTCGCCGCCAAATTCACCCGCACCTCCCCATCCTCCAACTGACGGACATTCTCGTAGCCCAAGTGATACTTCACATCCCCATCCCCCGCCACCAAGTCCGGCACGTAGTTCGGCGTAAATTCATAAAGCAAGGTCCGCAGCCTCTTCCGCACAAAATTCGCTAGCACATTCAAGCGACCCCGGTGCGCCATCCCCATCTCAATCTCCTGAACCCCGGCACTCGGACACAATTCCAGGATCCGGTTCATCAACACCATCACCCCTTCACCACCCTCCAGCGAAAACCGCTTCTCCCCCAAAAAACTCTTCCCCAAAAACTGCTCAAACAACTCCGCCTCCAACAACCATCGCAAAGCCTTCAGATGCTCCGCTTTCCCCAACTGCGCCCGCTCCGAACGCGTCTCAATTCGCTCCCGAATCCAGTTCCGCACATTCGTGTTGTGAATGTGCATAAACTCAAACCCGATCGCCCCCGAATACGTCGCTTCCAACGCCTCCACCATTTCCCGCAAAACAAACTTCTGCCCCTTCCGGAAAAACTGTGTCGCCACTGGTCGCTCCATGTCCTCCGCTCCCAAGCCAAACCGATCCAACTCGAGTCGCGGATTCCGCTCCGCCGCCGCCTCCAAGGGATTGATGTGCGCCTGCGTATGACCCAGCGTCCGGTAATTATAAACCAGACTCACCACCCGCCCCAAAAAATTCAGATTGTGATCCCCCGTCGGATCCGCCCCCACCGTTGCCGCTCCCGATTGCGCCGCCGCCCCATTCGCAGCTACCGCCTCGCCCTTCTTCGGCTTCGGCTGAACTACCCCCAATTCAAATCCCTCGAAAAACGCCCGCCAAGTCCCGTCAACCGACTGCGGATCAGCTATCCAACGCTCATAATTCTCCTCCAAAAAATCAGCGTTCAAGCGGGCAGAAACAGACGAACTCATAAAAAAGCCTCAGATTGGCGTGCGACGCGGGAAACTACGCAAACCATTGAAAAAACGCCAGCAATACCCACCCGAAATCCATTCATCCTCAACCCCAACCGCTCCCCCCCCCAAAACAAATCCCCAACCAACGTCCCCCAAAAGCGCCCCTCCTCCCAGACCACCGGGCATCTTTTCAAGCTCTAACCCGGAAGCACCAAGCCCCCCTAGGAAGAACGCTCCCGCTCATAAGCCTCAATAATCCGGCCCACCACCGGATGGCGCACCACATCTCCCCCCGTCAACTTCACCAGCGCAATCCCCTCCACATCCCGCAAAGCCCGCTCCGCCTCCCCCAATCCCGACTTCTGCCCCCCCTTCAAATCCACCTGACTCCCATCCCCCGTCACCACACAACGCGAGCCCTCACCCAAGCGCGTCAAAAACAGAAACATCTGCTCCGGCGTCGTATTCTGCGCCTCGTCGAGAATCACAAAACTCCGCGCCAAAGTCCGCCCCCGCATATACGCCAACGGCGCAATCTCAATCGTCCCATCCTCCAAATACCGCTGCCCCTCCTCCGGACCCAACATGTCATGCAACGCATCATAAAGTGGCCGCAAATACGGCGCCACCTTCTCCCGAAAATCCCCCGGTAAAAAACCCAACGCTTCTCCCGCCTCCACCGCCGGCCTCGTCAACACCACCCGGTTCACCTCCTTCGCCTTCAAC
>JBCCZX010000203.1:0-5140 GCA_039186735.1 Verrucomicrobiota bacterium
ATCCCCCCAACGTCTGAACCCACCCAACCCACCAAATCCCAGCCGCGTTCCCGACACCGCTCCCTCCCAACCCACAAATTCTTCGTAAATCCCCAAACACAACTCCACTCCGTGCTCCCTCCCCAATCTCGGCGCCTCTGCGGTCCACCACAAATTCCCCAGCCAAAACCCAAACCCTAAAAAAAGCGTCTCCCATTCGGAGAGACGACCTTGACTGCCGCCCCACTGTCCCAAGCCATCCCAACAAGCCCGAAAAACTCCGCGCCTTTGCGTCTTCGCGCGAGGCCAATTTATCCTCCCAAAAAAATCTGCGTGGCAACCCAAACCCCACCTGCCTACCCTCCACCATCTAAACCATGAAAAAATCCACCACCATCATCTTCACCACCTTCCTCTGCACCCTCTCCTACTTTATCCTCAACGCCGGCGTCACCAAAGATTTCCCCTACGGAACCCTCCCCGAAGAACGCCCCTCCATCGAACTCAGCAAATCCATGGAGCGTATCTACACCACTTGGCCCGCCCGCCACCCCGCCCAAAACGAACTCTTCTCCCGCTTCAAATACACCCCCATCGAAGGCCTCGACTACAACGACTTCGATGGCACCGTCTCCCGCCGTGATTCCTCCA
The DNA here is from genome assembly GCA_039186735.1 of Verrucomicrobiota bacterium. Classification (GTDB taxonomy): domain Bacteria; phylum Verrucomicrobiota; class Verrucomicrobiia; order Verrucomicrobiales; family Akkermansiaceae; genus Roseibacillus. Next base: position 631 of record JBCCZX010000203.1, read on the forward strand.
AAATCATCCGCGCCAACGACCAATACTACGTCTACTACACCCGCCGTAAAACTGAAGTCCCCCCCGCTCCCGGCCATGGCCCCGGTCGCGGCACCGAAGGCGCCACCGAAACCAAACCCTCCCGCGACTGGGACCTCTCCAAAATCTGCTACGCCACCAGCAAGGACGGCTTCACCTGGACCGAACAAGGCATCGCCGTCGACAACCCCGAAAAACCCGCCCCCGGCTGGCGCTCCGTCTCCACCCCCGACATCCTCGTCTGGAAAAACAAATACTACCTCTACTACCAAGCCTACACCGACATCCCCGGCCAACGCGGCGGCGACTTCTGCCCCGTCTCCGTCGCCGTCTCCGACTCCCCCGACGGCCCCTTCACCCCCTCCACAAACGTCATCCTCGCAAACGGCCCCGAAGGCTCCTGGGACCAATACGTCATCCACGACCCCTACCCCCTCGTCTTCAACGGCAAAATCTACCTCTACTACAAAGGTGAGTTTGGCGGCGACCCCCACTCCCGCGCCCAAGGCCTCGCCATCGCCGACGACCCCCTCGGCCCCTTCGAAAAACACCCCCTCAACCCCGTCATCAACTCCGGCCACGAAACCGCCCTCTTCCCCTTCAAAAACGGCCTCGCCGCCATCGTCAGCCGCCACGGCCACGAACACAACACCATCCAATGGTCACCCGATGGAGCGAACTTCCAAATCGCCGCCATCACCTCCCTCCTCCCCATCGCCCCCGGCTCCTACATCCCCGACGCCTTCACCGACACCAAAGACGGCCGCGGCATCACCTGGGGCCTCTGCCACTTCCGCAACCAGGGCTTCCCCGACCACAACCACTCCTTCCTCGCCCGCTTCGACTGCGACCTCTCCCTCGACCTCGACGACCCCGAAATGAAGGAAACCGACATCTTCAATCACCCCGAAATCTACTTCACCTTCGGCCTCTCCGATGCCCAACGCAAACGCATCGACAACGCGAACAATTAGGCGCGTGGGAAAACTCGCAATCAGCCCCCCATGAAGCCTCGCCTTCTCACCTTCGGGACCCTCGCCATCATCACGATTTTCATTGTCCTCATCCGTCTCTCACAATCAGAGACGCCGAAACAAACCCCCTCCAAATCTCAAAACGAACCGAAAAAACACATCTCGTCGCAAACCTCCAACATCAGCTCATCCCAATCATCACCGGACGAACTCGCCGAACTCCTCGAAAGCCTTGGCGATACCCGATCCCTCACTCAAGAAGTCATCGATTCTTACCTCGAATCTCAAAACAGAAGTTCCGAATCTCTCCTCGCTGCCTTCATCGCGACCTCAAATCTGACTGACCTCAAGGAAGCCCTCGAAAAAGATCCCAAGAATCCACTACTTCTGTTCCATGCAGTCTCCAGCAACGACGCCAGCTTCGAAGAGCGACTCAATTGGAGTCAAACTTTGATCGAACAACAACCCACCAATGCCCTCGCTTCTGCCATTCACGCCAGCTTACTCTACCAGAGCGGAAACAAAGACGCCGCCCTTTCACTCCTCGAAGAATCCGTCAACTTGACCCATTGGGAAGACTTCTATCTCAACAGCGCCGCCACTTCACAATCGCTGCTGGAACACTCAGGCCTGACGAAAACAGCCTCCAAGCTCACTTCCTTAATGGGAGTCAGCTTCGAAAACCAAATCACCCTGAACAAAACCCTCCGCGAGATCCACCGCAACCTGCACCAGCACAGTCCTCAACAACAAGAAAACCTGCGCAACCTCACCGCCCAAATTGGCCAGAGATTTCGCGATCGCGGCGAAAACGGAGTTCTCCTCAACTCGATTTTGGGACAGGTCCTGCAGGAAGCCTCACTGAGGAACCTTCCTGACGACGCACCTTCGCCATTCCATAATCTAACCGTCGTCGAAGCAAGAGAACGACTCGCACAACAAAAGGAACAACTCAATCAAGTCGCAACACAAAACCCCTTGTTCGATCCCCATGACGAAGGATCTGGACTCAAAATCCCCCCGGGCCTGACCCAGGACATTCTCATCAACTACATCGACCGTATCGCCCTCACGGGTGAACTCAACGCAACCAACTGGCTCAATCAACAACTGGGACGCTCCCACCCGTAAAACCCACCCCCCACTTTCAAAACTACTCAGGACCCCTTGGCCTCAAGCACTTCAATCATTGGTTGGAGGCCGTAATCCGACACAATCGCATTCACCCGGTTCAGCTGCTCATTCGAAAACGTCTCGTTGTTCTCAATCAACCAACTCACCAACCTCTCACTATCCTTCTCCGCCCATCCCCCCACAATAGTGTAAAACACCCGATCCCAAACCTCTCTCTCCTGAATCTTCTCCAACGCCCCAAAAGCATCCTCCAGATGACTCATCGCCCTCGTCTCCGCATAGGCCGCAAACACCTCATCATGCTGCCGATTAGACTCGAGTGACTCCAAATACTCTCCCGTCCGTTCAATCTGCTCATCCCCCAAATACTCCGAGATCGCACTCCGCAAGACCTCCGACCTCACCTCTCCCTCCGGAAGGGCCAACGCATCCGCCCACACTTCGTCCAACTTCTCCCAACTCGTCCCCTCCCGAAAAAGCATCTGCCCCACCGCCGCCGCCAAACCGTCTGCCCCCAAAGGCTCGTCCGCCACCCGACGAATCCAGTCAAAGAGCGCCCGATCATTGTCAGGCCCCAGTGCAATCGACTCCATGGACCAATACCCCACCACCGTCCGATACAAATCCTCGTTCCCCTTCAACAATTCAATCAACTCACCCGCCTCTTCCACCTCAAGACCAGGCAAATACTGATTCAAAAGATACGGCAAAATATTCGTTCCGTGATGCGCTTCTGGCAGCTCGCCCAATCGCAACATCGTCTCATAAGCATCCTCCTCCAACATCGCCAACAGACGCTTCGAAGCCTCACCCGCCCTTCGCTCATCACCCTCAAAACTCAATCTCGCCACCAAATCAAACGTCGTCCATCGAATCGCTGTCCGCGGGGAAATCGAAGCCTCACCTCCACCATCACCACCTCCTCCAGTCATCGCCCCAGAACGTGTCTTCCCCTTTTCAGAACCCTGAGATCCCATCGTCGAAGAAAACGCTCCACCCAGAAACCACCCCACCGCCACCACCACCAGATGCACTAAGAACCACTTCGCCAATGTCCAATCTCCACTCATCCAAGAACTCACTCAATCAAGCCTTTCTCTTCCCGCGCTTTCTGCTCCGCCATCTCGAACTCATACCTCACCTGCCGGTCAAAAGACTCGCCACGCTGCTCAACAAATTCCTTCAAGCCCTCAGCATCAGACTCAAACCAAGCGTCAAACGCCTCACTCAAGCTCGCTCCCCGGTCACCCGACTCGGGCAAACTCACCGCCAACTCATAACCCCGCTGGATTTCGCCCCGACTCACATACGACGACGCGACCCGCGACCGCGCAAAATCAAAGTCTCCACTGCTGTGCTCGCGCAGAAAGGCCTCAGCCTTCTCCGGCTCATGATCGATCCAGCCCGACAACGCACCCTCAACCACCATCCCGCGTGTTTTCCCGGCAGCCAAACCCAACCCGAATTCCAACGCCTGCTCCTGCCCGCCATAAAGCTCTGCCAACCGCACCCCTAGCAAACGCGCACCCGATTGCACCACCGCCGAATCCGGTGCCTTCTCCACAAAATCCTGAATCTCCGCTAATCGCTCTTCCTCGTCACTAATCGCCACCAATAACTCTTCCGCCGCACTATTGAATAAATAATCATCCTCCGAAAGCAACTCCACCGACTTCGCCGCCTCTTCGAATTTCTGCCCCGATAGATACTCCCCCAAATAAACCGGCAAACTCACCACATCCATCGAAGTCCCCAACTTCAACTCCGCCAACGCTCGCAAAGTCCCCCCCAAATCCTCTTCTAGCATCGCTTTCAAAGTCGACCAATCACCCCCGTTATGCAGACCAAACTCCGGCTCGAGCACCGCATCATAAGCCTTCCATTTGCGCACCTCCCCCTCATCAAAGTCATGCACCTCAAAAAGTCGCTCCTTGTGAGACTGACTCGTCAGCGTCCTCGCAGTCTTTTGACTCTGACCTGCGCTCCCTTGCTCTGATTCATTAGGCAACCGCTTGTTCTCGCCTGCCTGAAAATACCCTCCCCCCAACAACCCAACCCCAAAACAAACCAATAGAGACAGAACCAGCTTCATTCCTCGAAATTCACTTCCTTCTCTCCCATCACACCACAAAATAGAAAAAGACCTAGGCGAACTGCCTTCTCTGCATAAGACAGTCCGCCTGAATCACGTCAATTGAACCGACCAATCAAAGTCGACTGTTTCCACTATTCCGAATTCCGCTCTTCAAATCCAAAGCGTTTTTCGCGGAGTTTGCATCTCGCGCGTCTTACTGCCGCTCCGTGGGCCGACAACAACCTGTCCCTTGTAACCTGCCAAGGCGTCGATTAGTGCCTTCGGCAGCAGGGGCAGGCTGGGAACGATG
>JBCCZX010000204.1:0-5121 GCA_039186735.1 Verrucomicrobiota bacterium
CTCACCGCGCCGAGGGTGACTGAGGCGGCTAGGCAAACCCCACGAAGTGCAAGACAGAACAGGGGAAGGGTGACCCGCTCGTTTGATCCCCGGGTAATAGTCGCAAAGAGAAATGATCGTCTAAGCCGGTGAAGCTCCGGTGGGACAGAATCCGGCTTACAGGGGAGCGGGCGCCTTATTATTAGGTTTATTTAACTGATATAGCTCGATTTTTGTTCTTAATAGTTAATCGGCTCGTTTTTTGCTAATTGTTATTCGAGTCTGACGCAACAACGATGCAAATTGAGAACTTACTGTTCGGGATTATTAGTCAATTTCCCGAAATATTGAAGGCAGGATTGCTCGGTTTAATGGCGATCGTGATCTATTTGTTTTATCGCATTATTGCGACTGAGCAGAATCATGATAACCCCCGCACGCAGATTCTCGCTATGTCCTGGAGCTTTATTGGACTTGCGACTATCATTGTCGTTGCCGGGTTGATTCTGGAGTTTCGGAAAATTGATCACTCACGTCTCAATGGTCAACTTAGAGAGCTTGAAAATGAGTCGCAGTCGCTGAAGGCGAAAAATCTCGATTTTTCTCAAAGGGGCGAAGAACAACGCGACACGATTTCGAGTTTAAGAGAGGCTAAAGCCAAGCTTGAGGCGGATTTGAATGGCACCCAGGTCGTTATTGGAATGTTGAAAGATGGGGTAGCTGAGCTTAAGGCTGAATTAGAGAGGGTTCGTGACTTTTCCCGCAGACAAGAAATGCAATTAGCAGCAGTTCGAGAAATCGAGGATGTGAATCTGTCTCCATCGGAAAGTGAGTTTGTAGAGAGGCTTTCTGCCAGTGTTGCCGATACTCGAGAAGCCAGCGAGGCGATTCAGAATTCAATTAATGAAGTCTCTGAAAGAATTCAGCAAATCGAAGCTACGCCTTCAATGGTAGGTCTCAAGGTTGCAGAGGTGGTCTCTCTCGATGAGGAGGTCAGTCAGGCAAGCATCAAGACGTATACAGGATATCTGGGCTCAAGTCGGATTCGTCTCGATCTTGAGTTTTCAGAAGAGAGTATTGAAGGGACTTATGAATATCCTGAGCTCAACGAAGATCGGGATTATCAAGTTACAGGATATTTTGCAGAGGATCGTTCGATGCGACTTACCAGGCTCGTTGATGGTGAAGTTGATTCTCATCTTGTGCTCGAATGGAAGAATGAGAATGAGGACTTAGTCGTTTGGGAAGGAAAGCTGAAAAAGATATCTGATGGGGCTACCTTTCCGGTGAGGTTTTGGAGACCGAAGTCTTAACGGATTTCCTGGGCGATGAGGTCTTCGTAGGTCTGGCGCTGGCGAATGACGGCGATTTTGTTGCCGTCTACGAGGATTTCGGCGGGGAGAAGGCGGGAGTTGTAGGTGGAGCCCATGACGGCGCCGTAGGCTCCGGCGGACATGAGGGCGAGGAGTTCGCCTTCGTGGAAGTCGGGGAGTTCGCGGTCCTGGCAGAAGAAGTCGCCGGTTTCGCAGACGGGGCCGACGACGTCGGTTTTGAGGGTTTCGCGAGGGCCGTTTTGCTGGATGGGGACGATTTCGTGGTAGCCTTCGTAGAGGGCGGGGCGAATGAGGTCGTTCATGCCAGCGTCGACGATTTTGAAGTTCTTGGCTTTGCCTTTCTTTTCGTAGAGGCATTTGGTGTGGTGGATGCCGGCGTTGCCGACGATGAAGCGACCGGGTTCGAGGAGGATTTTGAGGCCGAGGGGGTCGAGGATGGGGAGAATGGCGTCGGCGTAGCGTTCGGGGGTGAGGGGTGCGTGTTCAGGGTGTTGGGCTTGCCAGAATTCTTCGGTGCCGGATTCGAGGGCAGGGTCGTAGACGATGCCGATGCCGCCGCCGATGGAGAAGAATTCGAGGTCGTGCTTGGCTTTGAGTTCGGCGACGAGGGGGGCGACTTTTTGGACGGCGGCTTTGAAGGGGTCGACGGTGGTCAACTGGGAGCCGATGTGCATTTGGAGGCCCTTGAGGTTGATGTGTTGGAGCTTGGAGCTGCGCTGGTAGACGTCGGCGATGACTTCGAAGTCGATGCCGAACTTGTTTTCGGCTTTGCCGGTGGAGATGTATTTGTGGGTTTTGGCGTCGACGTTGGGGTTAATGCGGATGGAGATGGGGGCGATTTTTCCGACTTCGCCGGCGACTTTGTTGATGAAGTTGAGTTCGGATTCGGATTCGACGTTGAAGGCGTGGATGCCGAGTTCGAGGGCGTATTCGATTTCGTCGCGGGTTTTGCCGACGCCGGCGAAGGTGCACTTGCCGGGTTGGCCGCCGGCTTTGACGACGCGGAAGAGTTCGCCGCCGGAGACGATATCGAAGGAGGAGCCGAGGTCGTTGAGGAGGGAGAGGATGGCGATGTTGGAGTTCGCTTTGACGGCGAAGGCGATTTCGTGGTCGATGGTATCGAGGGCGTTGTGGAGTCGGTTGTAGTGGTCGCGAATGGTGTTGGCGGAGTAGACAAAGGTGGGGGTGCCGTGTTGGTCGGCGATTTCGAGGAGAGAGACCTGTTCGGCGTGGAGGGAGCTGTCGTGGAAAGAGAAGTAGTGCATGCTTCGGTGAGAAAAAGAGAGTGTCGTGAGAGTGGGTGGCGGGCAAGATGCGACCCTGTCTTGGCTGGTTAGAGGCGTAAGATTTCCGCGGATTCGGGAAGGTCAAGGAGTTTGAGGTTGGGGAGGGTGTGCGGGGAGGAGGGGAGAATGAGGGTTTCGAAGTCGGGCGTGGTTTGGAGTTTGAGGTTCAGGTGGGGGGGAAGAGTGAGGATGACGCGGGTGTCGAGTTCGGTGAAGAAGCCTTTGGTTTCGAAGGTGTAGGTGAGGGTGTTACCGGACCAAGAGGTGACGGGGACGATTTTGCTTTTTGGAAAGCCATGGCCGTTGGCTTGGCAGACAATGTCGAGGGTTTCGCCGCTGCGAATTTGGAGGGGGCTAGCAGTTTGGTAATCGAGAGTGATGGTACGGGTCGTGGGGGGGATCTCGATGGGGCCGCCGACGATTTTGTTGTATGGCCATGCGGTGGAGGCGAGGAGAGCGAGGAGAATTACGATGGTTCCCGTAGCGTAGGGGATCCATTTTGGCGGGCGGATGGCGGAGGGTATAACTTTGGTGTAGAGGCTTTGATCGAGCTTGAGGAGTTTGAAGAGGGCAAGGGAGGTGAACCACATGACGGCGGCAGCCCAGAGGACGTCGGAGGCGAAGTGGCCGCCTTGGACCATCCTGGCGAGGCCGATGATGAGGCCGAAGAGGAGGCTGAGGAGGAGGAAGACGTAGCGGCGCCACCCGGAGGTGATGGGGACGAGGGCGAAGAAGAAGAAGCCGATGGTGGCGTGGCCGCAGGGGAAGGATTTTCCTTCGGAGGAGGGGTCGTAATGGAGGAGGCGTTCGAATTCCTCGGTGCCGTTGAATTCGATGACCTGGCGGGGGCGGGGGCGGCCCCATTCGCCTTTGAGAAGGGCATTGGTGATGAGTCCGGAGCCGAGGAGGAGGGTGAGGAAGAAGTAGGCGGAGAGTTTGCGGTAGCGGGTGAGGGGAGGGTTGGCGATGCTGAGGAGGAGGGTGGCGACGGAGATGAGGCCGAGGGCGATGGCGGGGATGGGGGCGAAGTTGTAGAGGCCGCGCCAGAAGACTTCTTCTCCGGTGGGCCAGGTGGAGGTGGCGGTGTCGAAGAAGGGGCGTTGGAGGGCGAGGTCGAGATCGGTGAAGATGAAGGGGAGGGAGAGGAGAAGGAGGAGGCCGAGGGGAATGTAGACGGCATTTCGCACGGGATTGAGAATCCAGAAACTGGAGACTCGAGACCAGAGCTAATTGTGTGGGCTTTTGGGGTGGTGTCTGGAGATAACGAATGAATGAGTTGGATGGAAGGGAAGGAAGCCGGGGCTCTGGCTGGATGCTGTGGGTGAAGAGCACGCAGATTTGCGCGGATTGGGACGCAGATTTGCTTGGGTTATGGGGTTTGTTTTTTTGGGGAACTCGGATGGATAAGATGAATTTGATTTTTTGTGGTTGTGGTTCTGGTTGTGGCTGTGGCTGTGGCTTGGGCTTGGGCTTGGGCTTGGCTTGGCTTGGCTTGGCTTTGGCTTTGGCTCGCGCGAAGACGCGAAGACGCGAAGACGCGAAGTTTGGGGTGGGGCGGGATTCTTTGTGTTTTTGTTTCGCGCAGAGCCGCAGAGCCGCGGAGGTTTTTGATGAGGTTGCGGTTGGCGATGGTTTTTGCGCGAAGACGCTCGGGTTTTATGAGTTTGGTGCTTTTTGGGCCGGGCACGGATTTTTGACGCAGAGTCGCTGAGTGAGCGCAGAACTTGGGTTGTGGTTGGAAGTCGTGTGCGACTTGAATAGTGGGGTTGGGTTTTGTGGAGTGGTCGCAGGCCAGCGCTTCTCTTGTGGTCTGGCGGGATGCTGTGGGGCGGCTTCGTCGAAGCCGAGCTACCGGCTTGGGTTGGTGGGGCGAGCTGAAGCTGGCGGTTTGTCTCAGAGCCGGCTGTTCTGTCAGTTTGGGGGTTTGTCAGGGTCGAGGGGATGGGGTTGGGTGGGGTGGTGAAGTCGGGATCGATGCCGCCGTGGTTTTCGATGAGGGAAGTGATGGTGGAGACGGTGGCACCGTTGGTGAGGGCGTAGGAGGATTGGGCGTCGTCGCGTGCGCCGGAAGAATGGTTGTTCCAAATTATCGTGTTCTGGAGCTCGAGGTTGAGGTCGCTGGCGTGGATGGCGCCGCCGGAGTTGGCGTTGTTGCCGGAGAAGGAGGCGTTGGCGATGATGGCAATACCGTCGTCGACGGCGAAGCCGCCACCGTTGTTCGCGTTGTTGCCGAGGACGGCGCAGTTGAAGGATTTTAAGGAGGAGTCTTGGGCTGCGAGTGCGCCGCCGGAGGCAGAGGATTCGTTACCGGTGAAAAGGCAGTTGTTGACGGTGAGGTCTGAACTGTCTGAGAAGAGGGCGCCGCCATCGAGGGTGCTTTCATTGCCGGTGAAGCGGCAGTTGGAGATAACGACGTCACTTCCGAGGCAGAGGATACCGCCTCCGTAGCGATCGTTTCCTGAGGCGGTAGCGGAGCCGGCGGTGATGACGAAGCCGTCGAGCGCGACGTCGGTGGTGCCGAG
>JBCCZX010000205.1:0-5094 GCA_039186735.1 Verrucomicrobiota bacterium
CCCCATATTCATAGCAGGGGGTTCGAGTGATTGCAACCGAGCCCGAATGATTTCAGCCCGAATCGCGTCACGCTGTTCTGCATCGAGCTTTTTCCCCGCGTGTAGCTGAAGATGAGCAGGTTGAATGTCCATCAACAACAAATCGCAGGTTCTCAGGACTCCTCTTCCGAACAGCCCCAATTCAGCACCCAATCTCAGCAGGGAAAGCAGATTGAGGGCCTCTTTTGAAGGAATGACGTGCGAATATTTCAAAATCCCATAGGCCCGCCCCACCCGATCCAAAATCATCTCCGGATCGCGCTCCATCAACCGCTGCCGCGCATTCAATTCCGCCGCCTCCACCTCCCGGATGATTCGCGTCAGACAACTGACGATCTCTCCCTCCGATTCGCCCAAAGTCGACTGATTCGAAATCTGAAACAAATTCCCCAGCGATTCCGTCCCCTCACCAAAAAATCCCCGCACCGCAAACCGCAACCTTGCGATCCCCTGCAACGTCGCTCCCACCTCATCACTCAAAACCAAACCCGGCAGATGCAACATCGCCGAAGCCCGCATCCCCGTACCCACATTCGTCGGACACGCCGTCAAATAACCCAGCTGCGAATCAAACGCGAAATTCACCGATTGCTCCAACTGACTCTCCAATCCAATCAAATTCCCCAACGCCTCCTCCAACTTCAACCCCGGTCGGATCGCCTGCATCCGCAAATGATCCTCTTCGTTAATCATCAAACTGAATGTCTGTCGGCGATTCACCACCGCCGCACTCCCTTCTCCTCGCGCTGCCTGCTCCCGACTGATCAAATGCCTCTCCACCAACACCTGCTTCTGCACCGAACTCAAATCTTCCAAACCGTGCGAAAACGCCTCCTTCATCTCCGGAACCGCCTCCACCGCAGGGCGCAACTCATCCAACACCGCTTTCCGACTCCGCTTGTCAGCCCATCCCGGAAAGGGATAATCCACCAAGTTGCGAGCCAAACGCACCCGACTCGTCACCACCACACTCGCCCCTTCGCCCTCGCTCGCCATCCAATCAGCGGGATGCTTGAGCAATGTCGAAAACCGCATCATGCCTGCAACTCCTCCTTCTCAGCCAACTGCTGAATCTCATCCCGCACTTTCGCCGCTTCCTCATAATTCTCATTCGCAATCAAATCCGCCAACCGCGCGTTCAACTCCCGCAAACGCTCCCCGCTTCCCATCGAAATCTCCTCACCCAACGGCCCCCGCCCCCGATGCGACATCCCCCGGTGCATGCCTCCCAATCGCCCTCCCACATCCTCCGTGAAAACCTCGTAGCAGCGACTGCAACCCAGACGTCCCACCTGCTGGAACTTCTGCCGCGTAAATCCACAAACCGTGCACAAATCACCATTGGCCGCAGGTGCCTCTGTCGCTCCGCTACCCTCACCCATCAAAGCATCACCCAATCCAAAGCCCGACATATCCGTCACACCTTGCTCTGCAGCACATTCCTCGCAAAAAGACATCTTCTTCATCTGCCCATCCACCAACTGGGTAAAATGAACAGTCGCTTTTTTTGCACACAGATCGCACTTCATGGGCGGTCAACCTAGCCCCGCTCGCGACGATTTCGAAAAGAAAATCCGCGCCATCCCAATTAGAATGCCGTCCCCGTCGTCCGGGCCTCTCTCTGAAACGCGGAAATCAACTGCTGCGTCACTGCTCCCGGCTTCCCACTCCCAATTTCTCGCTCGTCCAATTTCACCGCCGGAATCACCTCGGCCGCCGTTCCCGTCAAAAAGCACTCCTCCGCCGTAAACACATCATACCGCGTCAAAGTCTTCTCCTCAATCCGCAAACCACCTCGTTCGCACAGCTCAAAAATCACCTGCCGCGTGATCCCATCCAACGCCCCGTCGCTCACCGGCGGCGTGTAAACCACTCCCCCTTTCACCAAAAACAAATTATCTCCCGTGCACTCCGCCACAAAGCCCTGCTCATTCAACATCAACCCCTCCATCGCACCCGCTTTCAGAGCCTCCACCTTCGCCATCACATTATTGAGATAATTCAACGACTTCACCTGCGGACTCAACGCCCCCGGAGCCGGACGACGCGTCCCACAGGTCACCAACTCCAAGCCATCCCGATAATACTCCTCCGGATACAAGGAAATCGTCGAGGCAATGATAAACATCGTCGGCACCTCACACAAATACGGATTCAAGCCCAACCCTCCCGCTCCTCGCGTCACCACTTGCCGCACATAACCATCACGCAGCCCGTTTGCCCGAATCGTCTCAAGCACCGCCTCACAAACCTCCTCCTTCGTCCACGGCATCTTCAACAAAATCGCCCGGGCCGACAAAAATAAGCGCTCCACATGCTTCTCCAGCCGAAACACCCGTCCCTCATAAAAGCGAATCCCCTCAAACACCCCGTCCCCGTAAAGCAAACCGTGATCAAACACCGACACCTTCGCCTCCGCTTCCGGAACCAACTTCCCATCCAACCAAACCATTCTCTCCATGCCCCGCCAACCTGCCGTCCCTCGACCATTTTGAAAAGCGGGAATCGTTCTTCCGCTCTCTCAAAAACACCCTTAATTTACGGTCATGCTCCCCTCCCTCGTTCGCCACCTCATCCCCCTCAAATTCAAGCACACCTCACGCCAAGCCGCCGACCAACAACTCGAGGCACACCTCCGAACCTACCTGAAAATCGCCCAAAAAATCGGCCCGGACGGATCGAAGCCCGTATCCGTCCCCTCCATGCTGGGCGTCGACGAAGACATGCGCGCCTGGTCCTTCTTCGAACTCCTCGCCCACAACACCATCGTCAATCTCCAGATAGCCAAAATCATCCCCGCTCTCGTCAAAAACGAAAACCTCTCACAATTCGACCACTTCAACCCGAAAACCGACGTCCACCCTCCCCCCGAATGCGGCCCCGATGAAGTCACTCGCTTCGAAAAAAGCATCCGCATCTACCAGAAAACTCTCGCCCGCCTCGACAACCTCAACAGCAGCCAAAAACGCCATCACCCTGTCTTCGGCCCCTTCGACGCCCACCAATGGCACTGCATGTGCGCCTTCCACCTCAAAATTCACCTCAAACAAGCCCAAACCATCCTCAAACTCGCCACCGCCTAACCTCGCATGGAAACACTCGAAACCGCCCTACAACATCCACAAACCCTCCCCTCCGTCCTCGCCCAACTCGACTCCAGCGAAAAACGCCGCGCCCTCTCCCTTCTCACCTCCGAACAACGCCAGCAAATCGCCAGCTCCCTCGACCTCCCCGCGCTAACCGCACTCGTTCGCGAACTCGCCGATCCACAAGCCATCGACTTCCTCGAAGAACTCCCCATCGCGCGCACCGCCGAAGTCATCGCCGAACTCCCCCCCGAAATCGGCTCCCACTTCCTTCGCGAAATCAGCGAACACGAACCCAACGAAGTCATCGGAGAAATCCCCGACGAAAACACCTCCTCCGAACTCCAACGCCGTCTCAACTACCCCGAAGGCACCGCCGGTTCCCTCATGCGCGGCGCCCCCGTCACCTTCCCCGACCACCTCAACGTCGCCGCCCTCCTCGATGGCCTCGCCGACCACAACGCCGACTACCGCGACCGCGACATCCAATACCTCTACCTCGTCGACTCCGCAGGACACCTCACCGGAATCCTCCAACTCCGCCAACTCCTCTTCGCCCCTCGCAACGCCTCCCTCGCCACTCTCATGCTCCGCGACCTCCTCACCGTCACCGACATCACCCCACTCAACGAACTCGCCGACCTCTTCTCCCAAAACAGCTTCCTCGGCCTCCCCGTCGTCGACTCCTCCAACCGCCTCCTCGGCATCGTTCCCCGCGACAGCGTCCAACAAGAAACCGCCGACGAACAAACCGAGCTCTTCCTCCAATCCGCCGGTGTCGTCGGCGGGGAAGAACTCCGCTCCATGCCCCTCTTCCAACGCTGCCGCAAACGCCTCGCCTGGCTCGCCCCCAACATCGCCCTCAACCTCGTCGCCGCCTCCGTCATCGCCGCCAACGAAGCCACCCTCCAGGAAGTCATCGCCCTCGCCGTCTTCCTCCCCATCGTCTCCGACATGTCCGGCTGCTCCGGCAACCAAGCCGTCGCCGTCTCCATCCGCGAACTCACCCTCGACCTCCTCCGCCCCGGCGACTACCTCCGCGTCATCATGAAGGAAGGCCTCGTTGGCATCATCAACGGCCTCGTCCTCGGCACCATCCTCGGCACCGTCGCAGCCCTCTGGAAAGACAATCTCTACCTCGGCCTCGTCGTCGCCGCTGCCCTCTCCCTCAACACCATCCTCTCCGTTCTACTAGGCGGCCTCGTCCCCCTCCTCCTCAAACGCCTCAAAGTCGACCCTGCCCTTGCCTCCGGTCCCATCCTCACCACCTGCACCGACATGTGCGGCTTCTTCCTCGTCCTCTCCCTCGCCTCCGCCGCCCTCTCAAAATTGGTCTAACAAACCCTCCCGTCACTCACCGTCAACATGCGATCTCCCGTCTTCGCCAACTCCTGATCATGCGTCACGATCACCAACGTCGCCGCAATCCTCTCCGACAACTCGAACAAATGCTTCATCACCTCCGCTCCATTCCTCGAATCCAGATTCCCCGTCGGCTCATCCGCAAAAACAATCTGCGGCTCATGCGCCAATGCCCGCGCAATCGCCACCCGCTGCTGCTCTCCTCCACTCAACTCCGCAGGCAAATGGTCACCCCGCTCCGCCAACCCCACCCGCTCTAACAAATCCTTCGCCGCATCCTCACCGGCACCCCCACGAATCATGCCCGGCACCAACACATTCTCCAACGCCGTCAGCTCCGGCAGCAAAAAAAAGCTCTGGAAAATATAACCCATCTTCTCATTCCGAAAGCGCGCCTGCTCCTTCGACCCCATCCGATACAAGTTCTCTCCCTCAATCAGAACCTCCCCCTGCTCCGGCCGCTCCAACCCCGCCAAAGTATACATCAAAGTCGTCGATCAACCTCGTGGGCGACCAGCTGCGCGACGTCCTGAACCCGAGGCTCAAGAAATGAGGCCTGACATTGCCCGGATGATCGATACGCTGGCACAAAACACGCGCCGCCACG
>JBCCZX010000206.1:0-4991 GCA_039186735.1 Verrucomicrobiota bacterium
CCAACCCCCTTCTTCATCGCCTCCGTCAAACTCCACCACGCCACCCGCCCATCCCCACTCCGCTCCATCGTCCCCAACAAGCCCTTCAACAACTCCACCCGCCGCGCCGGAAAATTCTGATACGTCAACCGGTTCACCTCCGCCACATCCACCCCAATCCCCAACAAAGCCGCCGCCATCTCATGCGTCCGCCCCGTCGTATTCGCATACTGAAATGACCCCGTATCCGTCGAAACCCCCACATAGAGCGCCACCGCCGCCTCTAGCGGAATCGTCCACCCCCCCGCCTGCGCCAACTCCCACACCATCTGCGCCGTCGCCGGCGACCCCGCATCCACCCACACCAAATCCCCATAACGCTCATTCGTCACATGATGATCAATCGTCACCCGCACCGCCCCCGCCATCGCAGCCCCCACTCCCCCATCCGCCAACCGCTCCGCATTCGCCGTATCCAACGCCACAAACAACTCCCCCTCACCTACCTCTTCCACACCCTTCACTCGCCTCCCCTCATCCAAAAACGCCAAATTCCCCGGCACCCCGTCCGTATGCACATACGAAACCACCTTCCCCATCCCCTCCAAAATCAATCCCAACCCCAACATCGACCCAATCGCATCTCCATCCGGACGCAAATGCGCCGCCACCACGACCGAACTCGCCCCCTCAAACACCTCCACCAACTCCCCTACCATCACATCTCGTCCCATGACCTCCACCCCATCCGCCTGTCACAAACTCGTCAATCAATTACACTCGTCAAGACCTGAGAAACACATCAGATTCGATGGAATGGACATCCAAAAAATCTCATGGATTCTGGTGAGCATCATATTACCAGCCCACTCAGCGACCACCTTCTTTTCAGGCGAAATCGGCTCCAGCGATTGGACGACCGCACAAGTCATCGGCAACGGCGGCCAAGTATTTTCTATCTCCATGACCGATGGCAATCCCGACACTTTTTTCCGAGTCGAGACCATCGACACCTCCTTCATCAACTACACACACTTGAATTCATCATTCATCCACAACCCGGCTACCGTTCCTATCAACACCATTGATTTCTCCATCGATGTGAGAAACTTCTTTGCCTTTCAACAAGGAATGGGATTCGCCGTAATTGCTGAACAAGACAACAACATCTACCAAGCTCCCTATCTCGCCTCCTCTTCAACACCCGACACCTTTGATTGGCACACTCGGTCTCAACCGAATGCCTTATTCCAATCAGACTTCGCAGCAATCGTCGGAAACGGGACACTTGATTTTTCCTCAAGCGGAAGCCCGATTACCTTTGGACTCTTAACATTCAATTCAGGCGGCCTGGGAATCACCGCGGGTTTTGATAACTACCAAGTTACAGTGAACCCCGTCCCAGAACCAACTGCTCCCTGCTTCCTCATAGCAAGCACCTTCTTCGCCTCTGCCTATCGCAAGAGAACAATGCCAAAACTGGCGTGACGAAAGAGACACCTTTCCTCAATACACCCGGTCATATCGCTGCACCCCACTCAAAATGGCCCGCGCGGCGACATCATGGAAACTCGAAGTCTTACAACGGGACCTTTCGTAGGAATTGCTGATGAATATGTAAAACCGTAAAACGCTCGTAAGGTAGTCCCCGCCACCACAACCGAATTCACCCCCTCAAACACCTCCACCAACTCCCCTACCGTCACATCTCGTCCCATCTCCAAGACCCCATACTATTCTTACATTCAATTCAACCCCCTCCTCTCACAAGAAAATCTCTGAAACCACCAAATTACCAAATGACATATCCCAAAAGAAATCCTGACAAACAATCAATCCCAAGCGCTGCTGTAAAAAACTCAGATCAAGCCGCTTGTCACAGACGCAAAAACCTAGTCTTGCCGAGTAGACTCACTTCTAACAACCTTTCCTAGTGAACAATCCCTCCAGTTTCTGCCTTTTGCTCTTACTCCTCTTATTGGGCAACCTCTCAATAGCACCCGCCGCCGTCCTCTCTCTCGCCTCGACCATGGACCCCGCCAGCCGCATCACCGAATACAACATCACGGGCTCCTTCACTTCCATCGAAAACGGAGACGGTTCCGCCGTAGACATCGACGGCTTCTACGACATCAACAATCCCAGTAATCAGTTCGGCAACGGCACTGGAGACCGCCACAACACGTTCCCCAACGAGGAGAACTTCTCCATCGGAACTCTCGAATTCGACGAAACCCTTATCGTTGGGACCGGCACCGAAATCATCCCCGTCACTGCCGTCAGCATCGACCTCTCGAACGATATTGCTGCCACCGGACTCAGGCCTTTCACGCTTGATAGTCCAAATTCGTTCACATTCGGTAACTTCAACTCTGGAGCATCGCTCACGTTCGACGACGGTCTTCTGAGCTCGATAAGTCTATCGATTCCCGTTTTTCTCAACTATCTTCCAACCCTCAACGCTAATCCTTTCTCATATACCGCCGAGCTTGCAATAAATGGTGACGCGATTTCAATTTCTGGAGACCACACTGCCACGATTACAGGCCAAGTCCCAACTGGATTCACGGGAGGACCTTTCGATTCAAGAATGGTATTTGACCTCAACGGCTCAGTGAACGCAGTCGGCACATTCTTCGTTCCTGAACCCACCACAAGCTCTCTAATCCCCGCCACCCTCTTTCTCGTTTTCAGCCGAAGAAATCGCCCGAGCCTCGAGACCACGAAATAAAGACTTCTGGCATCTCAAACAGCTCCCCCCCTAATACACCCGGTCATACCGCTGCACCCCACTCAAAATAGCCCGCGCTGCGGCATCCTGGAAACTCGAAGTCTTACAACGAGACCTCTCGTAGGAATTGCTGATGAATCCACACTCCACCAACACCGCCGGACAATTCGTCTGATGCAAAACCGTAAAACGCCCGTAACGCACTCCCCGGTTCTTCAAACGACAATTCCCTACCAGACCCCGCTGAATCCCCGCCGCCAAATACTTCCCCCGCTTCGAACCCGCATAAAAGGTCTCGCCTCCACGCGCACTTGATGCCCGCGAAGCGTTATAATGAATACTCACAAAAATCGCGTTTCGATACCGATTCGCAATCGCTGCCCGACCCGACAACGACACATACCGATCACTCTGCCGCGTCATCACCACCCGATACCCCGCCCGCTTCAAATACCACGCCGCCTTCTGCGCCGTCTTCAAATTCAAATCCGACTCCCGCACCCCTCCATAATTCGCCCCCCGATCCCGTCCCCCATGCCCAGGATCCAAAATCACCGTCAAACTCCGGCTCGCCGGCGCTCTCCTCACCGACGTCGTCGTCTTCAAACCCACCTTCTTCGCCGTCGCCCCCCCCTTCTTCGGAATCGTCAATCGCTTCCCAATCGCCACCTTCGTCGGATCCTTGATGCCGTTGACTGCCATCAAATTCTTCACCGTCACTCCGTTCGCCCGCGCGATCGAATACAAGGTATCCCCCTTCTTCACAATATGGGCACCACTCACCGTCCCCAAAACGGCAAAGAGGCACACCCACCTCAAAATCAAGGTTCTCAAAAGGCTGGTCGTCGTCACAACAGCACAGTTATGACAGAAGTTTTTAAAATAATCAAATATTTTAAAAACTTTAATTATCGGGTCTGCTGAATAACTCCCGAATCAGCCCCACGGGCAACACATACGTCTTCACCCGCCCCGCCCGCGCAATCACCATCCCTACCGCCTTCCCCTCCAAATTCACCACCGGCAACCCACACTCATTGGGCCTCAACGTCATATCCGTTTGAATCACCCGCGAAAAATAATCCCTCACCCGACTCAAACCTCGCTCATCCATCGTATCCATCATCCGCGCCCGCCGCCCCAACGGCGCCTTCTCCATTGGATTCCCCTGCAACTTCGCCACCTTCACCAACTCCTCCTCCTCCCGCCGAATCCTCAAACTCACCGCCTGCCCCGGTCCCGCCCGATTCAACAAAGTCTTCAACTCCTGAAAACCATCCACCGTCCGCCCGTCCAACTCCAAAATCACATCCCCACCCTCAATCCCTGCCTCCCTCGCTGCCCCCTTCGGCGTCACATCCAAAATCAACGCCCCCGGTCCCCGGAACTCCGGCTCCAACGCCACCCCCAAAAATCCCCGATCCTCCTCCAACAAACTCCGCTCCCGCACCGACACCACCCCCACTCCCTCCGGCACCCCATCCGGTCGCACCGCCGCGACCAACTCCCCCGCCCGCGCCATCTCCTCCTCAAGAGCCATCGCCTCCAGCAACACCCCCTTCCCCACCGGCTCCAAAACCGCCAAATCATGCTCCTCCGCAAACACCTCCACCACCCGCAACCCAAACGAACGACCCGCTGCATCCAGACCACTCAAACTCTCCGCCCCCTCAATCTCACTCCACTTCGTCAACACCCGGTTCCCCTCCCACACCATCCCGTAGCCCACCGGACGCTTCCCCACAAAAACATACACCACCCCACTCCCCAGACTCCCCGTCACTCGCCCAAATGCCCCGAAGAACGCCTCCGCCTGCTCCTCCAAAACCTGCTTCCCCCTTGCCGTCACAAACGGCAACTCACTCACCGCCCCCAACTCCACCCGCGCAAACAACTCCTGCCTCCCCCGCAACACATCCAGCACAATCTCATCCCCCGCCTTCAAACGCGGCAAATACTGCCGAAACTCCGCCGCCGTCACCCGCAAACCATCCACCCGCAAAATCACATCCCCCACCCGCAAATTCGCCGCCTCCGCCGCCGAATTCGGCACCACCGTATCAATGCGCACATCCCCCACCCCATTCTCAAACACAATTCCTAACAACGGCGCCCCCTCACGCATCCGCGGCGGCGGCAACAACCGTCCCCACCGCTCACTCCCCAACAACCGCTTCCAATCCTCCACAAATCCCGACACCCCCGCATGCGTATTCGTCTGCACATCCTCCCCAATCCACGAATGAATCCCCACCACCGTCCCCACCCAATCAAACAACGG
>JBCCZX010000207.1:0-4960 GCA_039186735.1 Verrucomicrobiota bacterium
CTGCTGGATCGCAAGGATCAACTCGGGGATAACATCGACAGCGGCCTGCTATTTTTAGGTAGCACTGACGCGACTCTCGGTGGCGCAGACGGTGTGGGCGGGTGGCGCGGCGGAAGGCGGTGAAGGAGAGGAAAGCGATGCCGAGCAGGAGGAGGGCAGCCAGCCAGACGAAGGGCATGGGGGCGGCGAAATGGAGCTGGTCGAGGTGGAACTGCACTGGCGCTTGGAGTTTCGCTGAGGAGCTTGGATAGTCAACGTTTCCGCAAGCCCCGATTGTTCGGACAGAGAGGAAGATTGTTCATTTTGCTGGGTTTGGTAGTGCTTGGAGATGGATAGTATGCCTCCGCCGATTCCGTCGGGTAGTCCGGTGAGTTACAGTTTGGATGAATTCGTGAAGTCGACTTCGGAGACGGAGAAGGGGCATGGACTTTTTGAGAAGGAGACGGAGCGGTTGTTGGAGGTGAACTTGAATGGGAGGGTGAATATGAAGAAGGGGGCGATGGTGGGATATGTGGGGGATATCAAATTTACGCGTGAGGGGGCGTTGGATCAGGGGGTGGGGAGTTTGTTGAAGAAGGCGGTGAGTGGGGAGGGTTTGCAGGTGACGTATGCGGAGGGGCAGGGGAAGTTGTATTTAGCGGATGCGGGGAAGAAGGTGAGCATTATCCGGCTGAACGGGGAGAGTTTGTTTGTGAACGGGAATGATGTGTTGGCGTTTGAGTCGTCGTTGAATCATAGGATTTCGATGATGAAGAAGATGGCGGCGATGATGTCGGGAGGGTTGTTTAACATTCATTTTGAGGGGAGTGGGTTGTTGGCGATCACGAGCCACTATGAACCCCGGACTTTGCGGGTGACGCCGGGGAATCCGGTGATGACGGATCCGAATGCGACGGTGGCCTGGAGTGGGACTTTGCAGCCGCAGTTCAAGACGGATATGTCGTTGCGGAGTTTTATTGGGCGGGGAAGCGGGGAGAGTTTTCAGATGCGCTTTGAGGGGGATGGTTTTGTGGTGATTCAGCCGTACGAGGAGGTGGTGTTGGCGGCGACTGGGGGGTGAGCGAACGCGGGAGGGAGGATGGGATGAATGAGATGAAGCGATTGTTGGGGATTGGGTGGGGGTTGGTGGTGTCTGTGGGAGCAGTGGAGTTGCCGCTGGTGACGGAGGAGATGAAACGATTTGTGGACGAGGGGTTTGTTTCGGGGGTTGTGAGTTTGGTGGGAGACGGGGAGGAGGTTTTGCATGAGAGTGCGGTGGGATTGGCGAAGCGAGAGGGCGAGGAGGCGATGACGGTAGACAAGATGTTTTGGATAGCGTCGATGACGAAGCCGGTGACGGGGGTGGCGGTGATGATGTTGGTGGAGGAGGGGAAGGTGGCGTTGGAGGATCCGGTGGGGAGGTATTTGCCGGAGTTCAAGGAGTTGAAGACGGCGGAGGGGGAGTTTCGGGAGGTGACGATTTTGGAGTGTTTGACGCATACGGCGGGGTTGGCGGAGCTGTCTTTGGAGGAGCGTGATGAGTTGAGTTTGTTGTCGGAATTGACGGAATTGACGGTGAGGAAGCCGTTGCAGTTTGAGCCGGGATCGGAGTGGAGGTATTCGCAGACGGGGATCAATACGGCAGGGCGAGTGGTGGAGGTGGTGTCGGGGATGTTGTTTCCGGAGTTTTTGGAGAAGCGGGTGTTTGGGCCCTTGGGGATGCAGGATACGACTTTTTATCCGAGTGAGGAGGAGATGGGGCGGGTGGTGCAGCCGTACCAGAGGACGGATGAGGGGGAGTTGGTAGCGGCGGGTTATTGGTTGTTAGGAAAGCGTCCGATTACGGATGGGACGCGGATGCCGATGGCGAATGGAGGGTTGTTTTCGACGGCGAGGGATTATTTGAAGTTTGGGCAGATGTTGTTGAGGGAGGGTGAGTTTGGAGGGAAGCGGTTGTTGAGTGCGGAGTCGGTGAAACGGTTTCGGGACATTCAAACGGGAGAGTTGGTTGTGGGTTTCACGCCGGGGAACGGATGGGGGTTGGGGTGTTGTGTGATTCGTGAGCCGCAGGGGGTGACAGGAACGTTGTCGCCGGGGACTTTCGGTCATGGGGGTGCTTACGGGACGCAGGGCTGGATTGATCCGGTGACAGGTCGGGTGCAGGTGTTGATGATTCAGTATGCGAATATTGGGAACGGGGATGCCTCCGATTTGCGGAGGGCGTTTCACGAGGCGGTGGCGGTCTCGCTCAACTAGGCGGCGTCGGCGGTGGGGGATTTGTTTGGGGATGTGTAGTCGGAGCGCTTTTTGTTGAGGGTGAGGATGGCTTCGGCGAGGAGGAAGAAGAGCATGGCGATGAGGAAGGGTCGCCAGATTTCCTGGAGGAGGGAATTGTCGTTGGAGGCTTGCTGTTCGAAGAAGGTGACGGGTGCGTCGGGGAGGAGGGTTTTGGTGATTTCCTTGGGGTCGAGTTGGGCGAGGGTGAGTTCGTCGGGGGGGACATTGAGGGCGAGGGCTTGTTGAGAGGAGTCGGTGAGGCGGTAGATGCCGGCGTGGAGGGGAAATTCGTTTTCGGGAGAGTCGTTATCGAGGCGGATGGCGGCGGCGGGGCTCGGTTGGCCCGCGAGTTGGCGGTTTGCGTGGAGGCGCTTGCTGCCGTCAGCGAGGAGGCGCTGGATGAGGACGAGGTGGAGTGCGGTTTGTTCGAGGTCGGACCAGGCGAGGTCGGGGAGGGTATTGAGAATGTGGAGGGCACCAGCGCCGAGGATGCGGCGGGCGAGGAGGGGGGAGCCATCGTCCCAGGAGGCGAGGGGGACGAGGTCGGAGGATTCGGCGAGGGTGCGGCGTTGGACGGCTTGGAGTTGGTCGACGGGGAGGGTTGTGCCGTCGATGCCGTCGCGCCAGGGTCCTTCGTCCTTTCGCCATTGGGTGGAGATGAAATATTTGCCGGTGGGGGCTGTTTCGAGTTTGGTCCAGGCGAGGGTTTCGAAGGAGGTGTCGGAGTCGGAGAGAGGGGGAAGGAAGAGGACTTGGCCGCCGGATTCGAGGAAGGTGCGGATGAGGACGGCATCGGTATCGGTGGGGAGCGGGGCAGCCCAGAGGAGAAGGGACGTTTCGGTGAGGTCCAGGCCGGTGATGCCATCGCGAGACCAAGGGAGGGAAGTCGATTTGAAATTGGCAAGGCCAGGAGGGGCGGAGGCCCGCTGGAGGGCGCGAAGGGTTTCGGAGGAGAGGCCGGCTTCGTAGATCAAGGTGGTTTGTTGGGTACGAGGAGGGCCGTAGGTGAAGTAGACGGCGTTATCACGCAGGTTGGAGTCGGGGGGGAGGGTCAGGGAACCCCATCCGGATGATTCGGCATCGGAGATGGGTATGGTGCGTGAGAAGCGCAGGGTTTGGGCGTCGATTTGAACGGATTCGGCGGTGGTGGCGCCGTCGAGGTTGAGGGTGACGGGGAGGATGGCGGGGTTGAGGGAGTCTTCGCGGGTGAGTTCGAGTTCGACGAAGAGTTCGGAGGGGGTGCGACGGGTCGAGAGGAGGCGGAGGGAGTTGTTTTCGCGTGGGGTTTCGGGAAGGGCGAGAACGCGAAGGGAGGTGGGAGTGGGGAGGTCGCGGAGGCTGCGAGAGAAGGCTGGCCAACGCGCGTCTTCGGGTCGCCAGTCAGCGAGTTGGAGGTCGGTAGCGAGCCAAATTTCCGTGTGGCCGGGTTCGGCTTTCCGAAGGAAGTCGAGAGCGCTAGCGAAGAGGCTGGGGAGGTCGGCAGCGGTGTCGGTGCCGGAGGTGGTGGAGAGTTCAGGGAGGGTTTCGGGGGAGGGGATTTCGCTGATTTGTCCGGTGGCGGAGTCGAGGAGGTAGAGGGAGGCGGTTTCGAGTTCGGCCATGGCATCGGCGACTTGTCGGAGGACGAGTTGGCGTTTGGAGGGTTGGCCATCGGCTTCGACTCGTTCCATGGAGGCCGAGCGGTCGAGGATAAGAATTACGGTGTCAACCGTAGCACCGAATCCGAGGAATCCGCCGAGAAGAGGTCTGGAGATGGCGAAGATGAGGGCGGCGACGGCGAGGGCGCGGCAGGTGAGGATGAGGACATGTTTGAGTTTCTTCTTTCCGCGGGATTCGCGGGTGGCTTTGAGGAGAAAGTCCATGGCAGCCCATTTGACGGTGCGGTGTCTTCGCCTGTTGAGGAGGTGGATGATGATTGGGACGCTGATGGCGAGAAGGCCCCAGAGCATGAATGGTTGGAGGAAAGACATGGCTTTAGAAAAACGAAAAAAGAAAAAGGGAAAAACGAAAAATCATGAATTGGGCGTCCATTTTGGGTCGAGCTTCTTCAGGATGCTACCGAGTATTTTCATGAGTTGGTTTGCTTCGTCTCGAACTTGTGACATAGGAGCCTGCAAGTCGTCAGGAAGTCTTCTTTCTAATAGCATCGTCCAATACTTTGACTCTTTCGCCTCCTTTCTTGCAATCTTGATTCGGTAGATTTTGTCAACCGGGGACAGTGCGTCGTTCGCTTCGATGTAGTTTGCTCCAACTGAACCGGATGAGCGGAGAAGTTGGTCCATGTCAGACCAACAGACGCGCGGTAGATTCCGCTTGGCAAGAATACTTCGGGTTTGAAGAGCAAATTGGAAAGTTCGCTCTTCGAGGTTGTAAGGTGAGGTTGTTTCTGGGGGCATGAATTTGGTTACGAACGGGCGTAAGATAGCTCTGTGAGTTCCGTGAGGTAAAACGGAAAGGGTGTTGTTTTTGAGATTTTGAGGGAATGAATTGCGATATGGGGGCTCTAGTTGTTAGCTCGAGTAAACCACGAAAAGTTGATGTCGGAACAATTGGAAAAAATGAAGGCGGTGCAGTGTGGCTCGAATGCTCCTGCGACTTATGATGATTTGAAGGTGCTTTTTCTAAATTGCACCTTGGAACGGACGCCGCGGCGGTCGCATACGGAGGGTTTGATAAGAGTGGCGCAGGGGATTTATGAGGCGAA
>JBCCZX010000208.1:0-4959 GCA_039186735.1 Verrucomicrobiota bacterium
CTTTTTCTTCAGGACTGACTGCCTGCCCATTGTACCTAGGACTCGCATGACCAACGATCGAAATGTCTGAAATTTCTCGCCAAACCTCATCGTTCTTCATCAACTCACGTGCATAGCCTGGAATGACAGCATCGAGAATTTTCTTGGCATCCTCGGTGATTTCCTGCGTATCCACATCCTCTAACACACACAGCCCGTTGAACGGCACATTCCAAACCAACTTCTGCCACTGCGCCAAAGCCAAATCCTCCACCTTCTTCACCCGAAACGCCTTCCCGAATCGCTCCACCACCTCATCCAGAATCCCCGTCTCCTCCCTCTCCCCGATCGTCACCATCCCCCCACCCGTATGCGCAATCACCCCCGCCGCCAACCGGTTAATACACACAAAACACAGCCCTCCCAACACCCGCTCCCTCCCGAACAAACCCTGCAAATGCTCCACATTCCCCAACCCATTCTGCAGCGTCAAAATCCTCGTCTCCTCATGCAGCAACGGTCCCACCACCTCTGCCGCATACCGGTTTGCCGTCGCCTTCCACGCCACCACCACCAAATCCACCTTCCCCAACTCCTCTGCCGAACCTGCCACCCGTGGCCTCTTCACCTCGAAATCCCCATCCACACTCCGCACCGTAAACCCCTTCCCCCGCACCTCGTCCAAATCACTCCGCAACAAAAACCGCACATCCTCCCCAACCTCCACCAAACGGCATCCATAGTAGCTCCCTACCGCACCCGCACCCACCACCGCAATGGATTTCATCGCCCGACCCTCAACTCCTGCGCAATCCGCTTCGCCGTCGCCACCGTATTCCGGTGAATCTTCGCCGTCCCATCCGGAGCCCGGTTGTATCCCCCACCATAGAGCACCGCCACCGGTATCCGATTCCCCAAAAATGCCCGCAACAACACCTCGTCACGCCGCTGCAGATCCTTCAACGAAAGAAGCATCTGCCCGAATCGGTCATCCCGATGATTATCCGCCCCCGCAATCCAAATCACCAAATCCGGCGAAAACACATCCAACGCCGCCGCCAAACTCGTGAACAACTGCTTCAAATACATCTCCCCCTCCACATACCGCACCGTCTCCACATCCATCGAACTCACCGCCTTCTTCGTCGGGTAATTTTTCCCCACATGAATCGAATACGTAAACACCCGCGGATCCCCCTCCAACAAATCCGCCGTCCCGTTCCCCTGATGCGCATCCGTATCCACCACCATCACCCGAATCCCCGGCTTCCACACCTGCAAATCCTTGATCGCGATCGCCACATCATTGAACACACAATACCCCTCCCCATGCGACCGAAACGCATGATGCGTCCCTCCCGCCAAACACACCGCAATCCCATCCTGCAACGCCGCGTGACACGCCAGTCGCGTCGCCTCCACCTCCGTCGCACTCCGCTGATAGAGCCGCCCGCTCGCCGGCAAACCCAACTTCAGTTGCTCCTTCCGGTCCAACTGACCCCGGTAAATCTTATCCAAATACGAATCGTCATGCACCCGCCGCAACACATCCGGCCGCGCCTCCTTCACCTCCAAAATCTCCTCCACCGCCAACAAACCACTCCCCACCAGCATATCCTTGGAAACCCGGAACTTCTCCATCGGAAATGGATGCCCCTCCGGCAAATCCAACTCGAATTCCGACGAATAAAAACACCTCATCCGCCCCACCTAAACCCCTCCCCCCCACCAACGCAAACCCCCAGTCCGCCAACAAGGAAACGCAAAAATGAACCACATTTTCTTCGAATAATCCGGCTCCCCAAACGTATCCTTTCAACGATGAAACCCATCCAGCACGCCACACTCCTGCTCGCCACCCTCTCCTCCCTCGCCGCCAAACCCGCCACCCCCCTCATCAACAGCGACACCATTTTCGAAGAAAAAGACGGCCTCATCGCCATCGAAGCTGAACACTTCCACTCCCAAACCATCACCGACACCCGCGCCTGGTACCTCACCACCAAAGAGAACACCCCCAAAACCTCCTCCGATGGCGACGCCAACCACGTCGGCGGAGCCTCCGGTGGCGCCTACCTCGAAATCCTCCCCGACACCCGCCGCAACCACGGCGAAAAACTCATCGTCGGCGAAAACTTCGCCCCCGAACCCGGCAAACTCGCCATCCTCTCCTACAAAATCCACTTCAACACCCCCGGCAAATACTGGCTCTGGGCCCGCGCCTACTCCACCAACTCCGAAGACAACGGCCTCCACTTCGGCATCAACAACACCTGGCCCGAAACCGCCGCCCGCTGGCAAACCGTCGCCAAACGCCACTGGCACTGGCGCTCCGCCCAACGCACCGCCAAAAAACACTCCGGCGTCCCCGGCATCCTCACCCTCGACGTCCCCTCCGCCGGTCTCCACACCATCCAAGTCTCCATGCGCGAAGACGGCTTCGAACTCGACAAAATCCTCCTCGCCAACCGCAAGGACTACACCCCCGAGGGCCTCGGGCCGAAATCCACCCTCAAGTCCGGAAAACTCCCCAAACGCTTCCCCTTCGTCGAAGCCGGACCTGATCCCGACCCCAAACCGAAACCCAAAAAACAAGCTGCTCCGAAAGCAACTCCATCAGCCCAAACAAAAACAGAGACCAAACAATCACAAAATCTCAGCGCCTCGGCGACTCCGCGCGAGCCTGCAAATCCAATCCCCGCCAAAGTCTCCCCCGGCCTCCTCAAAGCCTCCGACTTCGACTTCGACGGCACCAACTACTACCTCGACCAAGGCAAATGGGCCGCCATCAATCCCGACAAAGCCAAAACCGCCACCGTCTCCAACGCCTCACCCTTCCCCCCCGGCCTCTACCACCTCACCCTCCAAGCCGTCGGCGAAAACGACGGCCAATGCACCTACTCCCTCGAAATCAACGACGCCGTCATCGGCTACTTCCGCCTTCCCCTCGCCAAAGAAGCTTTTGAAGAAGGCCCCAAATACCACACCCGCTTCCCCCGCGTCGAAGTCAACCCCGGCGACGTCATCAAAATCTCCTCCACCATCCACAGCGCCGACGGCAAAGAATACGCTCGCGCCCGCTGGTCCGGCCTCGCCTTCACCCCCGCCAACGACGCCACCAAACTCGCCCTCGCTCAATTCAAGACCCCCGCTCCAAAAACAGCCGCCCCCACCAAACCCGCCGGACCACCCCTCCAACAACCCCGCCAACCCAGTGGCGATGGCTCCCTCGCCATCACCGGCGAACTCAAACAATGGCACAAAGTCACCCTCACCCTCGACGGCCCCTACGCCCACGAACTCGACAACAAACCCAACCCCTTCACCGACTGCCTCCTCACCCTCACCTGCACCCACGCCAGCGGCTCCCCAAAATTCACCATCCCCGGCTACTTCGCCGCCGACGGCAACGCCGCCGAAACCTCCGCTCAATCCGGCACCAAATGGCGCGCTCACTTCTCGCCGAACAAACCCGGGGTCTGGAACTTTACCCTCACCCTCAAACACCCCGGCGCCGCCCTCTCATCAAGAGGCTCCTTCTCCATCGCCCCCTCCGATAAACAAGCCCCCGACCTCCGCGCCCGCGGCCGCCTCGCCTACGTCGGCAAACACCACCTCCAATTCCAAGGCGACAAAACCTACTTCCTCAAAGCCGGCGCCGACGCCCCCGAAACCCTCCTCGCCTACGCCGACTTCGACGGCACCGTTGCCAAAAAGAAAAACGTCCCCCTCAAAACCTGGTCCCCCCACATCCGCGACTGGAAACCCGGAGACCCCACTTGGCAAAACGGCAAAGGCAAAGGCCTCATCGGCGCCCTCAACTACCTCGCCTACGAAGGCTGCAACGTCTTCTCCTTCCTCCCCTACAACGCTGGCGGCGATGGCGACAACGTCTGGCCCTTCGTCTCCCGCAACGACAAATTCCACTACGATTGCAGTAAACTCGACCAATGGGGCATCGTCTTCGACCACGCCACCACCCTCGGCCATTACCTCCACTTCAAACTCCAGGAAACCGAAATCGACGACAACCGCCGCGGCCTCGGCGACAAATCCGGCTCCGTCCCCACCGCCCTCGACGGCGGAAAACTCGGCCCCGAGCGCAAACTCTACCTCCGCGAAATCATCGCCCGCTACGGCCACCTCCTCGCCCTCAACTGGAACCTCGGCGAAGAAAACACCCAAACCACCCAGGAACAACTCGCCATGGCCGACTACCTCCGCTCCACCGATCCCTACAACCACCACATCGTCATCCACACCTTCCCCCAACAGCAGGACAAAGTCTACAACGCCCTCCTCGGTAAAAAACAACTCACCGGCGTCTCCCTCCAAAACAGCAACCTCAGGGACTGCCACAAACAAGTCCTGAAATGGTCTCAAGAATCACGCGAAACCGGCCACCCCTGGGTCGTCGCCTTCGATGAACCCGGCAACGCCCAAATCGGCATGCCCGCCGACCCCGACTACCCCGGCATGGAAGACTACAAAGGCCCCACCATCCACGACACCCGCAAATACACCCTCTGGGGAACCCTCATGGCCGGCGGCACCGGCGTCGAATACTACTTCGGCTACAAAATCCCCCAAAACGACCTCCTCTGCGAAGACTGGCGCTCCCGAGACAAATCCTGGGACTACTGCCGCTACGCCCTCGCCTTCTTCAATACCCAGAACATCCCCTTCCATGACATGGTCAACCGCAACGACCTCATCGGAAACCCCCAAAACGACAACTCCAAATACTGCTTCGCCAAAGAAGGGGAAATCTACCTCGTCTACCTCCCCAACGGCGGCTCCACCGACATCAAACTCCCCGGCACCTTCAAACTCACCTTTTACAACCCCCGCAACGCCAACCTCTACACCACCCTCCTCGAAACCGCCAAAACCATCACCGCCCCCGACGAAAACGACAGGCTCGCAATCCACAGAAAGAAGCGCCCACTGCAGTGCTGCGAGAAACGCCGCAAATGACAC
>JBCCZX010000209.1:0-4903 GCA_039186735.1 Verrucomicrobiota bacterium
CAACCACGTTGCGTATGTTAGCGCGTTTCGGATTTGCTGGTCGGTCTTTCCTCTCATTCGTTCTCATAGCGAGTGAATGGTGATGGAAGGTGAGGGGAGGCTTGTAGTGCTCCCCTGCAAATTGGACAGCCGATAGCGTTATCAAGGCTGCTGATTTGTATTGGTTTTGGTGGTATTGGTTTGGTGTTTGGTAACTGAGAGCCTGATGCGGTCTTTGTGTGTTTTGATGGCTTATCCAGACATGGAGCGAGGGAGGTCTTGTTGGGTTTCGTCTGATTTTTCGAGGAGGTTGTCGGCGAGCATTTGTATCGGGTGGCGGGGGATTTGAGAAAAACCTGGCGATTGGTGAGGACTCTTCAGGGAAGAGGTTGCCAGGGGAGTTCGTCGAGGAGTTCGTCGAAGCCGAGGCCGGTCCAGGCGCAGGGGTTGAAGGTGGAGGAGAGAGGGCCGAGGGCTTTGGTGAAGGGGTTGGGCTCGAAGAGGTGGTGAGTTTGGAGGCCGCAGGTTTGGATGAGGCCGGGGAATTGGAGGGCGAGACGGCCGGCTTCCCAGGCGGCGAAGGTTTGGCCGAGGGGGTGGTCCATGTAACTGGTGAGAACGACGCGTTGACCGGCATTGAGGGCGGCTTCGGCGAGGAGGAAGGGTTCATCGAGAGCGGGCTTGATGATGAGGAATTGAGCGGCGGAGGAGGTGGCGAGGTTGGGAGCGGACTGGCGGTCGAGGGCGAGGGGGGTGCGGGTTTCGCGGTGGAGTTGGGCCCAGGATTGTTCGGAGAAGGGGCAGGGGTCTTCGAGGAAGTCGATGGCGTCGCGGGTTTGGTCGGGGAGGGCGAGGAGGAAGTCGCGGGTTTGTTCGCGGGAGGGTTGTTCGTTGAAATCGAGGCGCCATTTGAGGTGGGGGTGGGCGGCGGAGGTTTCGCGGAGGAAGAGGCCTTCGGCGGTGAGGTCGCGACCGCATTTGAGTTTGATGGTGGTGAAATTGGCTTCGAGGGCGAGTTCGATTTGTTGGCGGTCGAGGGAGGGGCAGGTGAAGTGGGATTCGGGGATGTCGAGTTCTTCGAAGAGCCAGTCTTCGTGTTGGCGGGCGGTGGCGTCGAGTTCGGCGCAGCGGAGAGCGCGGCGGACGAGGGGCCAGCGTTGTTTGCCGGTGAGGTCGGCGAGGCATTTTTCGAGAGGGGGGTCGCCGAGTTCGGGCCAGGGGTGGAGATTGGCGTAGCCGTCGCCGATTTTCAGGAGGGCGCCACGGTGTTCGCGGCGGGGTGAGGCGCTATTGAGAGCGGAACTGGTACGGAGAGTGTAGGGTGCGAAGTTGGTGTTGTCGCTCAATGGTGGTGAGAAGGTTGCACAAAATCCGGGTTTGGCACAGGAGCAAGGAGGCGTTTTTTGTTTAATGAGCGAACCTCTTGCTCATCTGACAATGAATCTGCGCCCGACGAGTGTTTTTCTGAAAAAAAAATCGGAAAGGGCATTGACTCCCAGTGCTCTGTGTAAAGTCTGAGTGCTGAAAGTCGATTGTCGACAATTTCCTGCTTGGGGAAGGGTGGATGGTCTTCATTCTAAAAACCGACTGAAAATATGAAAATTAAACCACTAGCTGCGTTCTCAGTGCTCGGCCTGATGCTGGGTTATTCTGCGCACGCGGCGACTATCACTATCGATAATCTCGATGTGCGAGCCACTGGTGTCTTTGGTCAGGGCACGAATGTTTCGGCAGTTACCATCAATGGAAGCGCGCCAGGAGGAACAGTCGTTGCAGACCCGATCAACGTGCAAATGACCTACTCGAACTTGGATTTGGATGGGGATAGCAGCGCCAACGATAGCGTGACTTTTACGCTGACGGTGTCCAAATTTGGGACCGATGGAGGTTCTTTGCGTGCTTTTAACCAGGGTTTCGATACTGGATTCGGTAACTTGAACGATGTTTCGGTTACGGTTTCGAGTGTATCAGGTACGACTACTGATTCTGGAGCGACTATCGTTTTTGATGGATTTACCGCTGCAGAAGCTGGATTTGGAGGAAACGGTGATCTCGATAGCACCGTGGAAATCAATGGCACTGTTGTGAGTGTGAACTCACCGAATACCGGGGCTTTCCAGTTCTTGACGCAAGGTGTGAGTTTTGCTCCAACGTCAACTGTGACGTTCGACAATTCCGTGAGGAATGGAATCGGAACGATTGTTGCGCGGAACTACGACTTGCAGTTCAGCACTGTGGATCCTATTCCAGAGCCTTCCTCCGTGGGATTGCTTGGATTGGCCAGCGGTCTTTTGTTCTTCCGTCGTCGGAAGTGAATCGAAAAGATTTGGTCTTCTTTTGAGTCAAGCGCAGGCCGATGGGTCTGCGTTTTTTCTTTTGGGGTGGGGTGTGGAGGGTTTGGTTGGTAGAGGGTGGGGAGAGTAGGGGATTTCGGCCACGGATTGGTTTTTTATTCATGGCGAAGTTCACGAAGTCTTTTTTGGTTTTTTGAAAAGGAGGTGTCGCGGCGTTGGTGACAATGCGGATTGGTGGAGGTGGGGTTGTTGAAGAAGCCCGCTTTGTGACCAAGGCGGCTACTACTGTGTTAGAGGGTCAGAAGGAGGTGCCAGACGATGGCGAAGGCGATGAGGAGGAGGCCGGCTTGGGCGAGGGATTTGTTGTAGGTGGGGGAGGGTTTGTGGCGACGGATTTTGTTTGCGAGGAGGCTGTAGAGAAGGGCCAAAGGTAGGACCAATAGGACGAATCGGTCTGATGCGATTTTGTTTTTGAGGAGGAAGAGGGGGGTGAAGGCGACGAGAGTTTCGATGAGAGGGAGCCAGCGGGCTTTTGGCCAGCCCCAGCGGACAGCGAGGGTTTTTTTGCTGGCTTGGGTGTCTTCCTCGATGTCGCGGAGGTTGTTGATGGTGATGAGGATGGCGGAGAGGGAGCCGACGGTGAGGCCGAGGAGGAGGGCTTCGGGGTGGTATTGTCCCGTTTGGACGAAGGCGGTGCCGGTGACGGCGATGAGACCGAAGAAGAGGATGACGAAGAGTTCGCCGAGACCGAGGTAGGCGAGGGGGAAGGGGCCACCGGTGTAGCCGTATGCGAGAAAGAGGCTGGGGAGGCCGATGGCGATGATGAGCCAGCCGCGGGCTTGGATGAGGGGGAGGGCGAGGAGGGTGGCGAGGATGAGGAAGAGGGTGGCGAGGGTGTAGACGGTTTTGCGGGGGAGGAGGCCGGAGGCGGTGGCGCGAGTGGGGCCGAGGCGGGCTTCTGTGTCGGCGCCTTTATCGGAGTCGATGGCGTCGTTGAAGAAGTTGGTGGCGATTTGGATGGCGATGGCGGAGCCGAGGGTGCAGAGGGCAAGGAGGAGAGAGAATTGGCCGTTGAGTTTCCAAGCGAGGACGCAGCCGCTCCAGACGGGGACGATGGCGGCGGGGAGGGTTTTGGGGCGGGCGGCGAGGAGGATGGTGTTGAGCACTGCTTGTGAGACGAAAAGAAAAAACCCGGAGAGTTGCAATCCCCGGGTTTTGAATGGTTTTGTGGGTTCGTTCGATTTTAGAACTCGGCACCGATACGAAGCCAGATGGTGTGGCTATCGAAGTTGTCCGCGAGGCGTGCTTCGTAGTCGAGGACGGCGTAGGCGCTGGAGTGGAATTGCCAGTAGACGGCTGCTCCGAGGACAGCGATATCAGAAGCAGGTTCGCCGAGAGAGAGGCCAGAGACGATGATTTCGTCGTCTTCGAACTCGTGTTCCCAAGCGGCACGGACCTGGGGGACCACTTTGCCGACTTGAGTGCTGATTTCGTAGGAGGCTTGATAGCCGAGTTGACTGCGCAGGGAGTCGACATCGACGTCGGAATAGCTGAGGGCGCCGGGACCGGTTTCGGAGTATCCGTCGATGGTTCCGGTTTGGTAGAAGAGTCCGGCGATTGGGCCGTGGGTGAAGTTGTTGTTTTCGAAGCTGAGTCCGGTGTGGAGTTGGATGACGTGGGAGTCGCCGTCGGTATCGCCAGAAGCGATGCCGCCACCGGTCACGCGGTCACTGTCGTAGGAGGCTTGGCTGTAGCCGTAGAGAAGGTCGGCGTGGAAGGCAGCGGGGACGCCGAGTGCACTGACATTCCTGAAGAATGAGCCATAAATGGCGAAGCCAAAGCGGTCGGTATCGACTTCGCTACCGTCATCGAGGTCAATGTCTCCGGTGGAGGCGACGATTGCAGCGCCGACTGAGAAGTTTTCATCGAGGTCGTATTCGACACCAACGGTTCCGTGGAGGAGGTCGACATCGTAGCCGGGAATGGCGGTGGCAACAGAGGCGCCTTGAGTGAGAGCTGTTTGAGCGTCGTAACTTGCGGAAGTGTAGCCGATGGTTCCGTAGACTTCCCAGGGACGAGTATACGTTGTGACGGAGGCTTCAGGGATGAGGGCGTCTTTCGCAAGACCGCCTTTTCCGCCTTTTCCGGAGAGTCCCCCTTTTGCGGAGGCGGGAGCGACGGGAGAAGCTGAGGTTGTTGTCGTCGGTTGGGAGCGAATGCCAGCGCGCATGCGCATGAGTCGGGCATTGATATCGCCGTATGCGGCAGCAACGGAGAGGAGTTCGGTATTGCGAATTGCGGGGAGGATGGGAGTTAGTCCTGAAGCGATGGGATTGGTGCCGGTGATTTCGGCCAGAAGTTTGGTGAGAATGGCATCTTCGAAGTCATCGAAGCCTTCGGAGAGGACGACGAATGAGCCGTTACCGCCGGCGATGTTGTCGAGATAGTATTGTTCGAGCGAAGTTGGGACATTGGGGTCAGTTCGAGATGAACCAATTGCGATTCCGTTGATGGTGGTGACGCCAGCAGCGAGGGCGTTGTCCCGGGCAGCGCTGTCCAAGGTTGAAGAGCCGGTTCCATCACCTGAAACATCAATCACGACACGGGTGCCGTCATAGGAGTTCGAGTTG
>JBCCZX010000210.1:0-4884 GCA_039186735.1 Verrucomicrobiota bacterium
ACTGGTTGTGGGGGGGATTTTTTGGGGGAATTGCTTTTGGTTGGAGGCTGTGAATCGGGGGGAGTCATTGGATGCGATGCGGAACCGGGAGGAGCCGTTTGATATTTGTGTGGTGGGGGGTGGGGCTACGGGAATGGGCGTAGCATTGGATGCGGCGGTGCGGGGGTATGCGGTGTGTTTGGTGGAACAGAGTGATTTTGGGAAGGGGACGTCGTCGCGGTCGACGAAGTTGGTGCACGGGGGAGTGCGGTATTTGAAGCAGGGGGATGTGTCGTTGGTGCGGGAGGCGTTGCAGGAGCGGGGGCGGTTGGTGAGGAATGCGCCGCATTTGGTGAGGAAGCAGAGCTTTGTGATTCCGGGCTACAGTTGGATGGATGGGCCGTTTTATGGGTTGGGGTTGAAATTGTATGATGCTTTGGCGGGGGAGTTGGGGATGGGGGCGAGTCGGTGGTTGGGGAAGGAGGAGGTGGTGGAGGCTTTGCCGACGGTGAGGCGGGAGAGGTTGCGGGGTGGGGTGAGTTATTTTGACGGGCAGTTTGATGATGCGCGGTTGGTGATTGATTTGGCGTGGACGGCGACTTTGCGGGGGGCGTTTGTGGCGAATTATGTGAAGTGCGTGGGTTTGATGGAGGAGGAGGGCAAGGTCGTGGGGGTGAAGGTGCGGGATGGCGAATTGGGAGAAGAGCTGGAGGTACGGGCGAAGGTGGTGGTGAATGCGACGGGGATTTTTGTGGATGAGTTGCGGCGAGGTGAGCAGGAGATGGTGACGGTGAGTCAGGGGGCGCATGTGGTCTTGCCGCGGGAGTTTTTGCCGGGGGAGGCGGCCTTGATGGTACCGAAGACGAGTGACGGGCGGGTTCTGTTCGCGGTGCCATGGAAGGAGGTGGTGCTGGTGGGGACGACGGATACGCCGCGAGAGGAGAAGTTGCTAGAGCCGCGACCTTTGGAGGAGGAGTTGGAATTTATTTTGGCGCATACGGAGGAGTATTTGGGGAGGAGGCCAAAAACTGAGGAGGTTCGTAGTATTTATGCGGGGTTGCGGCCTTTGGTAAGGCCGCCAAAGAGTGGAGGGAAGACTTCGGCGATTTCACGGGATCACACGATTGTGCGGAGTGAGAATGGCTTGGTGACGATTGCGGGTGGGAAGTGGACGACGTATCGGAAGATGGCGGAGGACTTGGTGGATCGGGTGGAGGAATTTGAGGGCTGGGAGCGGAGGGATTGCGGGACGCGGGATTTGCGGATTGAGACGAGTGGGGCGGAGCGGCCGGGGGATTTCGTGGAGTTGGAGATGGCGCGGCGGGTGGAAGATGTTCTGGCGCGGCGGACGCGGGCCTTGGTAGAGGATG
The DNA here is from genome assembly GCA_039186735.1 of Verrucomicrobiota bacterium. Taxonomy (GTDB): domain Bacteria; phylum Verrucomicrobiota; class Verrucomicrobiia; order Verrucomicrobiales; family Akkermansiaceae; genus Roseibacillus. Next base: position 1,350 of record JBCCZX010000210.1, read on the forward strand.
CGCGAGGCGCTCAGGAGAAGGCGAAGTGGGTGGGAGAAGGGATGGCGGAGGCGCTTGAGAAGGGTGACGATTGGGTTGAGACGCAGGTGGCGGAGTTTGAGGAGGTGGCGAAGGGGTGGTTGCCTTCGATCTGATTACCAAGTTGCGTGTTCGGAGGCGGTGGGGTTGTAGTCGGGGTTGTCGGAGTAGATGTAGAGGGTGCCGACGGGAGGATAGGTGTTGAGGGCGCCGGCGTAGATGACGCCTGGAGCAGGATGGGGTGGAAGTTGTCCAGTGACTGGGGTGAGGATGAAGTTTTCGGTGGATGGTCCGAAGATGGTGTCGCGCAGGCCGATGCCGTTGTCGAGGGTATCGCCAGGTTCGGCGCGGTTGATGTTTTGGATTCCGCGAACGGCTTGTTGGGCGTTGCGGATGGTGAAGATGGATTGAGCGCGGTCGGAACCTTTTTTCCAAGAGCGGACACCGACGAAGAGGAGGGCAACAAGGCTCAGCAGGACGAGGATGACGACGGTTAATTCGAGGAGGGTCATACCCGAATGAAGAGGGAATCTGGGGCGTTGGTGGCGCATGGGTTGGTTAGCGTCTCTTTAATATAAATATTTATGACAGAACTGAAAAGAGAAAAGGGAAAGAAGTTGCTTGGGTCATAGAGGCGAGGGGAGGAACGGTGCGAGGAGAGTGGGTTGGTTCTTGGGCTTGGGGATGATCTTGGTGGGGGTTGAGAGGAGGAAAGCCGTGCGAGCGTGGAGAACGGCGGGGTGAGGCTGGTTGATCCTTTTACTTGGATTCGGGGGGGAATCAGTCGAATGATAGATGCGAAGTTTGAACAAGTTGATGATTTTGATGATGAGAGAGATGGGGAATTGGTGCCGGGGTCTTGGTTTGGTGTGTTTGACGTTCGGTTTGGGGATTGCGGGTGCGGAAGAGGGGGGGCGGGTTTATCAGGAGAAGGGTGGTTTGGTGGTGATGGAGATGGAGGAGACGGAGTCGCCGTTGGAGCGGTGGGTATTGATTCCGGCGGGAGCGGAGGGGTATCCGGCGGGAGCGACGGGAGCGGGGCATTTGGAGCATGGGGAATTCGAGGAGTGGGATGTGCCGGACTCTCCGTTGGAGTATCGTTTTCGGATTGAGAAGGCGGGGCGTTATTCGTTGTTGTTTCGGGCGCATAAGCGCTTGGAGGGGGCGGAGGGGGACAAGTGCAATGATTGTTTTGTGCGGATGGAAGGGGACTTTGAAAGTGGAGATGTGAAGGTGCCGTTGGTGGCGTTGCAGACCGACATGAAGTTGTTCGGAGGGATGGCGGATCGCTGGGGAGTGGCGCGGACGCTGGATATCAATTTCAAGAAGTTGGGTATTCCTAACAAGCAGAAGCACCTGAAGGCGCCAGCAGTTTACGAGTTTCAGGGGGGAGAGACGTATACCCTGGTGGTTTCGGGGCGATCGCAGCGGTTCAATTTGGATCGGATTGTTTTGCATCATGAGTCGGTGGAGATGGCGGGGAAGAACTTGGGCGCGTTGGAAGGATCGGATTTGGTGGTGGAGGCGGAGAAGCCGAATGTGTTGTTCATCATGTCGGATGATCATACGTGGCAGGCGCTGGGTTGTTATGAGTCGAGGTTCAATGTCTTGAATGCGACGCCGACTTTGGATCGACTTGCGCGGGAGGGGATGGTTTTTGATCATGTGTTTTGCAACAACTCGATTTGTACGCCGAGTCGGGCGAGCATTATGACGGGGCAGTATTCGCATGTGAACGGGGCGGTGACTCTCTACGGAGAAGTGCCGGAGGAGCAGCAGTATTTGGCCCTGGAGATGAGGAAGGCGGGGTATCAGACGGCGGTGGTGGGGAAATGGCATCTCAATGTTTCGCCGACTGCGTTTGATTACTACAAAGTCTTCCCGGGGCAGGGGAAATATTTCGATCCGGAGTTTGAAGAGAAGGGGAAGGAGGAGTTGGTGAAGATGGAGGGGCATTCGAGCGATTGTGTGACGGATTCGGCGTTGCATTGGTTTCAGGAAATTCGGGATCCGGGGAAGCCGTTCTTTCTCAAGTTGCAGTTCAAGGCGCCGCACGATTACTTTGAGAATGCGCCGCGATACGATGAGTTGTGGGAAGGCCGTGGGATGCCAGAGCCGGAGAGTCTTTGGGAGCGGGGTGAGGGGTCGATTGCGACGCGGGGATTGGACGGTGAACTTGAGCACGTGATTGCGACGTCGATTGGGCGGAGAAATTATCGGCGGGGTTATGACCGGGATTTTGAAGTGAGTAGCGAGCTGAGTGACGTGGAAGCGCAGCGGGAGGCATACAATATTTACATGAAGAAGTATTTTCGTTGCGTGAAGGGGGTGGACGACAACATCCAGCGGGTGGTGGAGTATTTGGAGAGGGAGGGATTGTTAGACAACACGGTGATTATCTACACGGGGGATCAGGGCTTTTTTCTTGGGGAGCATGATATGCAGGACAAGCGTTGGGCTTATGAGCCTTCGATGCGGATGCCGTTGTTTGTGAGGTATCCCAAGACGGTGGAAGCGGGGACGCGTTCGGATGCGATTGTGGAGAATGTCGATTTTCCGGTGACGATGCTGGATTTTGCGGGAGTGGAGCGGCCGGAGGTGATGCAGGGGGCGTCGTTTAGGACGATTGCGGAGAGTGGTGAAGAGCCGGAGGGGTGGAAGCAGGAAGCTTATTATCAGTATTGGATGCATATGGCGCATCATGATGTGCCAGGGCATATTGCGATGCGGACGAAGAAGTATAAGTTGATCCTGTTTCATGGCACGGGTGGTGACCTTGAGTGGTCGGAGCGTTCGGCGGTGAGGACTCCGCCGGCTTGGGAGCTTTATGATTTGGAGGTGGATCCGCATGAGAGGAATAACTTGGCGGATGAGGCTGAGTATGCGGAGCTGCTTGTGGAGTTGAAGGAGCAGTTTGCGAACTTGCGGCGGCGAATCCGGGCGGATGATGCGCAGGTGATGCCGCATCCGGGGCATCGGAAGCGGATGGCTGCGATTAATGCGGTGGTGGATGAGTTTTGGGATTATTCGGAGGAGGAGTTTGTGAAGGCGAGAGGACTATCACGGGCGTATTTCGAGAAGTTTGGAGATGCGGAGACGGGAGAGAAGTATCTCCCGCCGTGGCTTCGGCCGGATGATCTCGATCCGAGTGAGCAGTGAATTTTTTGAGAGAAATTGTGAAGAGGGTTTGGACGGTGAATGGAGCTGTGGTGGCAGTGGTTGTTGTTTGGGCGACGGGCTTGATTGTGCAGGCGGGAGAGAAGCGGCCGAATGTGTTGTTTCTGGCGTTTGATGATTTGCGTCCGGAGATTGGGGCGTATGGAGCGAAAGAGGCGATTACGCCGAACATGGATCAGTTGGCGAGTGAGGGGACGGTTTTTGCGAATGCCTATGTGAATTATCCGTTGTGCTTGCCTTCGCGGGCGTCGTTGATTTCGGGGATTCGGTTTGATAACCGGAATTTCACGGATGGAGATAAAGCTGAGATGTATCGGGCGATGTTGACGATGCAGCCGGG
>JBCCZX010000211.1:0-4842 GCA_039186735.1 Verrucomicrobiota bacterium
ATACCGCTCCCCCCCATCATCGAAGCGATCTCGCTCACTCAAATCGACATCAAACCTCACCCCCTCATCCACCACCTCATTCAACAACGCCTTCCGCCACATCCCCTCATCCACCCTCACCGAATCCGGAAACAATGGCACCGCAATCTCCATCCGCTCCTTCCCTGGAAACCCCGCCCAACCCCGCTGCTCCTCCAAAAAATTCACCCCGTACTCCGCCAACGAACCCCAATTCGCCGCCCCACCCAAACTCTCCCCAATCAACTCCACCCGCCCCCCCGGCCAATCCTCCGGAAACGGCTCCCGCACCCCCGTCCAACGCTCCAACTCCCCCAACCCCGACTCCCCACCCCGCGGACTCACCCCCATCGAAATCTCCGCTCCCAAATCCCCCAAAAGGATCACCATCACCACCACACTCATCACAAAACTGGGAAACCTCACCTCCACGCGACCTCTCTACGTCCTCGGCATCCACAAATCGAGGTTTTCCTCACCCCTCAAATTCCGCTAAAGTCCTCACCACCCTCCACTTCTCGTGCGCTGCCTTTGGATCACCCGTCAAGACCCTCGCCCACGCAACAGCGGCGAACTCATCTACAGCAATGGCCTCCTCCACGCCCTCGCTGAAGAACACCCCTCCCTCGAAATCACCGTCCTCACCCACCAATCCCAAACTCCCACCCCCTCCTCCGCCTCTCCCCCCAACATCACCTGGCAATTCACCCCCCCCATCCCCAGCCGCAACCCCTTCCACTTCCTCTCCACCCTCCCCTCCGATGCCGCCCGCCTCGGCAACCCCCACATGCGAAAAACCCTCACCCACCTCCTCGCACAAAACTGGCACGCCCTCATCGTCGACCAAGCCGCCTGCGGCTGGGTCCTCCGCATCGATAAAATCCCACTCCCCCCCCTCGTCTACATCGCCCACAACCACGAAAGCTCCGTCCGCTCCCAAATCGCCCGCAGCCCCGACCACCACTTCCTCGAAAAATTCATCCTCGCCAGCGACGCCCAGCGCTACGTCCAACTCGAAAAAGAACTCCTCGCTCAATCCTCCCTCCTCACCACCATCACCTCCGAAGACCAACAACGCTTCCGCCAAGAAGCACCGAAACTCAAATCCCTCGTCCTCACCCCCGGCTTCCAATCTAACAACACCCGCCCCCCCGAACTCGAAACCCTCCAAGCCTCCCCCCGCCGCCTCATCCTCACCGGCGCCTTCCAATGGTTCGCCAAACGCCGCAACCTCATCAGCTTCCTCGAAGCAGCCCACCCCGTCTTCCCCTCCGAAAAAATCGAACTCTCCGTCGTCGGAAAAACCGACCCCGCCTTCTTCCAAGAACTCCAATCCCGCTTCCCCTGGGCCCAGTTCCATCCCAACGTCCCCTCCATCGACCCCTTCCTCACCGACGCCCGCATCGGTATCCTCCCCGATACCCTCGGCGGCGGCTTCAAACTCAAAGCCCTCGACTACATCTTCCGCGGCCTCCCCCTCGCCGCCGTCACCGACTCCCTCCGCGGCCTCCCCGACTCCGCCTCCCTCCACGCCATCTCCGCCCACACCCACCCCGAACTCGTCAAAGCCATCGTCCAACGCATCGACGACCTCCCCGCCCTCCACCAAGCCGCCCAATCCGCTTTCCTCGGCTGCCAAAACCTCTTCCACTGGAAAGACCGCGGACAACAACTCGCCCAAGCCCTCGCAGAACTCCCCTCCCCATGATCCTCGACGACGCCCCCGATCCCGTCCGGGTCCCCCGCAGCAACCACTCCCTCTGGATCCAGATCCTCTTCTGGCTCTTCATGCTCTCCTTCGCCTTCGACCACAAAACCACCGAACCCTCCACCATCTCAAAAATCGCCCAGTTCGGCTTCCTCGCCCTCGCCGTTGGCTCCACCACCTGCATCATCCTACTAGGCTTCCAATACCTCCTCGTCCGCCCCGGAGGCTGGATCCTCTTTATCTGGGGCCTCTTTCTCACCTACATGGTCGCCAACGCCTTCCTCCAAGGCGTCCCCCCCGGCCGCTCCCTCCGCACCGGCCTCCCCTTCTTCCTCTCCTTCGCCGCCATGCTCAATGCCCACATCGCCGCCTGCTCCGGCATCCGCCTCGCCCATCTCGCCACCCCCGTCTTCGTCACCGCCATCATCAACATCATCTGGCGCGTCATCTACGGCCTCCTCTTCTCCGGCGTCACCCTCGAGACCGTCCGCGTCGAAATCCTCAGCCCCGCCCTCTCCTGGTCCGCCGCCTTCATCGGCTGCTCCATCCTCCTCCGCACCAAACTCCACTGGACCATGCTCCTCGCCGCCGCCTGCCTCTTCGGCGCCATGATCATGTCCGTCACCCGCTCCCTCCTCTTCCCCATGGCCGCCTCCGCCCTCCTCACCTCCGTCCTCTACCTCATCGGCCTCAGTTGGGGCGCTTTCCGCATCACCGAACTCCCCCGCAAACTCTCCCCCCTCATCCTCGCCGCCTTCGCCACCATCTTCGTCGTCGCCGGACTCCTCCTCGCCGTCCCCCACATGGCCCTCCGCTGGCAAGAACGCCTCTTCAGCCCCACCAGCGACCGCAACATGGCCTCCGACCCCTCCCTCCTCACCCGCCAAGCCGAAGCCACAGCCATCTTCGACATCCTCGACGAACAACCCCTCTCCTACCTCAACGGCAAAGGCGTCGGCGCCTCCTTCTACTGGGACGACTCCTACTTCCCCGAACTCTACATCGTCTACGACCCCGAAGAACTCGAGGAAATGTCCTCCGACATCTGGTATGCCGGCCACTCCATCTGGACCTACTCCCTCTTCTCCGGTGGCCTCATCGCCCTCGTCGCCTTCATCGGCCTCTTCATCGCCGCCATCGCCTACAGCATCGCCAGCGCCGCCGCCAACGCCCGCCTCCCCGGCCCCGACTACTGGCTCCTCTTCCTCCCCGCCGTCGCCGCCTTCTGCATCCTCTCCGAATCCGCCACCTCCAACCCCTTCGACGAACGCCTCCTCGGCATGATCTTCGGAGCCACCTTCAGCTTCTCTCAAGCCGGCTTCATCCGCTCCTCCTGGATTCCCCGCACAACCCACAAACCCGAACGCTCACCAATCGCCTAAGCGCATCGCAGAAATCAAAGCCAGGGCGACAAAAAATGTGACGACGTCCGCGAACGACGCACCCGAACCTCAACAGGCCGCAGCACTCGGGGACGAGCCAAAGAACAAAGCACTCTCACAACTTCAACAACGAGTGTTTTCATAAATCGACAACGGAAAGAACAAACGGGGGAAAACAGACAAACAAACGGCGCAAAGTCCCGACACAAAACTTAGCAAGCACCTTTGCGCTTGAAAAAGGTCAACGCCATGATGCGGAGATCCCACAAGAAATTCCAGTTCTCCATATAGTGGAGATCAAACTTCACCCGGGTCTTGAGACAAGTGTCTCCGCGAAGACCATTGATTTGCGCCCAACCAGTCAAACCTGGCTTGATGTTGTGACGGAAGTTGTAGTGGGGAATCTCCTCCTTGAAATCATGAATCAATTCAGGGCGCTCCGGACGAGGACCAACAAGACTCATCTCACCCTTCAACACGTTCCAGAACTGGGGGAGCTCATCGATGTTCCAACGACGCATGAACGAGCCCACCTTCAAACAGCGTGGATCATCCTTCACCGTCCAACCCGGCGTTCCCGTCACTTCCGAATCGAGCTTCATACTCCGAATCTTCAAAATTTCAAACGGCTTACCGTTCAATCCCAAGCGCACCTGACGGTAAAACACAGGCCCCTTCGACTCCCTCCGAACCATGTAGCAAAACAACCCGATCAGCGGTCCAAACACCGCCAAACCAAAGAGCGCCCCAGCAATATCAAACGTACGCTTGCAAATATTATTGAAGGCCTGATGCAAAGGCAACTTGCCCACCCCGAGAAGAGGTATCCCATTCACACTCTCCAACTGAAGGCCGGAAACCAAAACCTGAAAACAACTGGGAACCAACTTGAAGTCCACAAACTCACGCCCGCAAATCTCAGAAACATCCAACATCGTCGCGCGGTCCGCAGAACCATTCACCGCAATCAACAAATCCGCCTCTTCTCCGCGCACCACATGGCGCAACTCATCAAAATCACCCAAGACTTCCACTCCCGCTGGTGGCTCACTCTCAAACTGGCCATGCTGCGGACGAATCACTCCCGCTACCGAAAGCTCTTCACCAGCTTTCCCATTGAAACGTTCAACCGCCTTCTCACACTCCTCGTTCCATCCCAGGAAGACCACCCGCTGGCGGAGAGCTTCTCCCCAGGCACTGTTGCGCACCTGCGAGTGAAAGAACAGACGCCAAGCCGTCAAAGTCACCATCGAAATCCCACCCGCGACCACACAATACATCCGGCTGATCGCCGGGTCGATTTTGAGAACAAGCGCCAGCGAAAGAAACAAAACCGACCACGAAACACAGGTCTGAAAAATTGCCTTCACGATCGAACGATACCCCAGAAAACGACGCGGTTCGTGCAACCGGAAATTGATCGCCAAAGCCATCATCACCACCGTCCCCACCAAAACGTGCCCCCCGTAACTCTGCAAAGTCAGGCTCAAATCCACCACTCCCACATTTCCCAAAAACGTCTCGAAACGGACAAGATACGCCAAACACAAAGACGCCACCACAAACACCAAATCGCCAAGAAAACTCAACACCACCAACTTCTGGTGCACCAACCACGGACGGGAACGATGGCGCAGCGTATACTCATCGCGCGCTTCTGTTGCTTGCACTGGAGAAACGGTCTCTGCCGAGACGGTCGGGGTCGTATTCATGTGGGGAACTAAGGGTGAAAAG
>JBCCZX010000212.1:0-4806 GCA_039186735.1 Verrucomicrobiota bacterium
AAACTGGAGGGAATCTGAGCGGTGTTCGTGTCCGGGGACTTTGATCTGGGCAATGATTTCTGCGACCAGGGCAGCGTTATCGATTGGCTTGGGATGCAAATCGTCTTTTTTGCGTTCTTCGATTTCGGTCAGGTAGTCTTGGTAGAGGCTCATGATGGTTGGAGGACCGGGGAGTCAGCCAGTTGCGTGGGGAAGATAGGTGCGGGGGCGGGGGGACTCAAGGGTGGTTTTTTGGGAGATGGAGCGATTGGAGGTTTTGGGGAGGAGATGGGGGAGGGTAGGTTGGAATGGTGAAGCGATTGTCTGGTTCGGAGGTGGGATTTCTTTGGGTGGGTTGTGCGACGGAAGGGTTTGATGAGACGGGAGCGGTGGAGCCGGATCCGGTTTTGGCGGATCAAGCGGGTTTGTCGGTGGGTGAGGAGGCTTCGGTGGTGACTTATCTCAGAGCGGCAACTTTGCGAGGCGGTGGGGAGTGAGTGGTTGCTTTTTGCGGGAGTGGTGGCTTTGGGCCAATTTAGCCCGGGTCCGGACATGGTGTTGTTGACGCGGACGGCGTTGGTGGAAGGTCCGCGGGCGGGCTGGGGGATGGTTTTTGGGATTGTGACGGGGCTTTGTGTGCACGCTGGGATTGCGATTGGGGGGCTAGCGGTTTTGTTCGGGCGTTTGCCGGGGTTGGAGCGCGGGATGGGGGTAGTAGCGGCGATTTATTTGGGATGGTTGGGTTGGGGAATGGTGAGGGTTTGGTGGCGTGGAGGAGAGGAGGTTGTGAAGGTCGGGGAAGAGAAGGTCGTGGGCCGGTCGGCTTATGTGAGGGGTTTGATGTGTAATCTGCTCAATCCAAAGGTGATGATTTTTTTCGCGGGGATCACAACGGCGTTTTTGGATGGGGAGAGAACGTGGTGGTGGCCGGTGCTTTTGTGGGCAACGATTGTGGGGGAGGGTTTGGTGTTGTGGGGGGTGTGGGTATGGGTCTTGCAGGCCAGAGTGGTGAGGAGGTGGTCTGACGAGCAGGGCCGGTGGTTGGATTTCGGATTTGGGCTGGGGGTGTGGGGGGTGGCGGTTTGGTTGTTGATTGGAAAATAAAAAAGCCGCCTGAGTGAGGCGGCTTTGTTTTGCGATGTGTTTGGGAGTTGTTGGTTTGTCCAGCCGGCCTAGTTGAAGGTCGGGGTTTTGTGGCGGGAGAAGTATCCGTCGCCGATATACATGGAGGCCGGGTAGTCGGGGAGAGGGCCGGCATCGACTGCGCGGGGTATATTGCGACCGATGGTGGCATCTTCGGGCTGGGTGTAGGAGATGTTGAGGGGAGTGCCGACGGAAATGAGGCGGAAGAATTTCGGGGCGACGTTTTCGTGCATGCGCAGGCAGCCGTGGGTGCAGGGGTAGGGTTTTTGCCAGCCGGTGTGGAAGCCGTATCCGGGTTTGAACTCGCACCAGTAGGGCATGGGGGTTCCGGTGAATTTCCAGCCGCGAGGTTGGCCGCCGCGTTTGACTTGTTTGGCTTGTCCGGCGGAGTTGTAGGCCCAGCCGTGGCCGTTGGCGCGGCGTTTGGCGGTTTTGGCATAGATGCGGAAGTTGCCTCGGGGGGTGGGCTTTTTGGCGGTGCCGACTGAGACGGGCATAACGAGAAGGGGTTTGTTGCCTTCGAGGACGTAGGCCGCTTGGTTTTTGATGGAGACTTTGACGCGAACGGCGGAGGGGTTGGAGGGGAGTTTCGCGGGGATATCGAAGCTTTGGTAGGCGGCAACGGACGGGTTGGCGTTCGTGGGCTTCGAAGAGCTTGCAGAGGTGCAGGCGACAATGGCGAGACCCGCCAGGGCCAGGGAGGAGAGGAGGAGTGTTTTCATGTTGTCTTTGGTTGGTTGGACGTTGAGAGCGAAGCGAGGTGGACTCGGAAAATCAAGACGGATTAGCGGCGAACGCGTTCCCATGAGCGAACGCGGTCATTTTCGAACCAGACGCTTGCGGAGCGGATGGGGACATAGTCGATGGAGGGGCCGAAGCCGATGCCTCCGTAGCGGCGACGGCAGCGGCCGTAACCGCCGTAGCCGTAATGGCCATAGAAGTGGTTGCGGTAGATGGGGTAGAGGGCGGTGTAGTCCCAGCGTTCGGTGCGGACGCCCCGCGCGGAGCCTTGGGATTTTTGGTCTGGTTCTCCGAGAGCGAGGTAGACGGCGGCGGTTGACATGCCTTCTTCGATGCGGCCTTGGGATACGAGTTCTTGTTCGCGGAGAGAGAGTTGGTTGTAGAGGACGGGGTTTTTTTCGATTCGGGCGGAAGGGGTGGAGGGGGCGCAGCTTGCAAGAAACAGGGCTGCGGCTCCGAGTAACACTAGGAAGAGAGCTTTCATACGGGAACGGTAGACGGATTTTGAGGCGGGAAAAGTCAGAAAAAGTTTCTCATGAGTCTGTGATCCGGCCTTGCAAATCGGATTTTGTAAGGGACATCTAACGCAGGATTACGCCATTTACGATGTCTGACTTACTTGATGGAGCTGAGCTTGCCGACGCCTTGAAGAAGTGTCCTGAATGGGAGATTGGCAAGGATGAGAAGGAAATTTCGAGAACGCTCGAGTTTGAAGAATTTACGGAGGGGATTGACTTTGTGAATGACCTCGCGGAGATGGCGGAAGAGGCTCAGCATCATCCGGATATTGATATCCGGTATTTGCGGGTGACTTTGCGCCTGACGACGCATGAGGTGGGTGGAATTACTGACGCTGACATTGAGTTGGCGCAGCGCATTGATAACCTCGCGGATTAGCGGGTGGTGGTGTTGAAGCGTTGGGCGGGTTCATCGGCCATGAAGAGGGCGCGGACGATGCTGCTGAGGCTGAAGTCTTCCTCGTGACGCCGGCGTTCAATTTCGCGGGGAGTGAGTCCGAGAGTGTTCGTTGAGGCTTTTGTCGATGGGCGCTTGAGCTCGACGACGTTGGTGGCGTCCTCGAGTTGGTGGGATTCGTTTTGAGCATTGCCGAGGTGACCCCGGACTTCGGCGAGGCTCTCGTGGAGGTCGGTGATGCTGTGGCTGAGGGCGTCGAGTTGACGGTTGAGGTCGGGGTCGCGGGAGTCGACGAGGCTGCGGAGGTTTTGGCACTCCAGGTCGAGTTCCCTTTCGACGCGGGCGAGTCGTGTCTGGAGGGTTTGGAGAGAAGCGGAGACGTCTTCGTTGAGTTCGTGAGCGAGGGTATGGATCTTTTCGTTCATTCGGTAAGGTGGAGTCGCTTCGAAAAGACGCAAGGGTTCTTTTCGAAGCGGTTTGATTGAATTTAAGCGGTTGGTTCGGCCATGAGGCTGAATTTGATGATGACTTCATCGCGGATGAGGTCGTCGGGTTTGCCAGGGTAGACGATGTTGAAGCTCTTGCGGTTGATGTCGAATTCGGCGGTGATGCCGATGGCGTCATCAGAAGTGGCGACGGTGGCGGGGAAGGTGATGTTCTTGGTGACTCCGTGAAGAGTGAGGTTACCAGAGAGGTCGTAGCTGCTGTCGGAGTTCTTTTTGAATCCGGTGACGATGAAGGTGGTTGCGGGGAATGTCTCGACGTTGAAGAAGTCGGGGGCTTTGAGGTGTCCGGTGAGTTGTTCGTTGTCGGACCAGGTGGAATCCATGTCGATGGTGAATTCGCCGCCAGTGGGTTCGCCAGCATCGACAGTGAAGTGTCCGGAAAATTTCTTGAAGCCGCCTTCGTGGGATCCGGTCACCTTGGAGCCGACGAAGCCGATGGTGGAGCTGTCGGTGAAGGTGTATTTTTTGCCGGTGACGTTGGAGGTCTCAGCGACGGCTTCGCTGACGGTGGCGTCAGTTGTGTCGTCGGCGGGATTCTTGCAGGCGACCAGGGTGAGGGTGGCAGCAGAGATGATGATGGTTATTGTTGGTTTCATTGGTTTGTTTTTTCAGAGTGTTTAGGATTTGAGGAGTTGGAGCCAGCTGTCCTTTTTCGTGAAGAGGAGGAAGGCTGCTAGAACGGCGGAGAGGATTACAGGTGGTTGGAAGAGGGCAGCAGGGCCGACTTGGAAGAGGTTGTAGGCGAGGATGCCGACAATAATGGGGCCGAGGAGAAGAAGGCCGAGGTTGCGGGTCTTGGGAATGATAATGGTGATGGCACCAATGATTTCGATGATTTTGATGAAGGCGAAGAAGCCGGTGGTGGCGATGGCGAAGATGAACTTCGCAGCGTTCGACTCGGGGTCCATGGGTGGCATGGGGATGAACTTGAGGAAGAAGTTCAGTCCGAAGACGAGGTAAATGAGTCCGAGGAGGCCGGCGGCGATATGGGATGCAATTTTCATCAGTGTTGAGAAGGTTGGGCGCGTTTGTTATTCCGCAAGAAATTCAGGCGGTGACGATTTTGGCTTGGAATTCGATGAGGTCGTTGACGAGGTGGCCGCCGAGGCGGTGGAAGAGTTTTCCGGAGCCGTAGTTGATGCCCCACTGGGTGCGGTCGATGGCGAAGGCGGCTTGAGCGGCGGCTTTTCCTTCCGGGGTGACTCCGGTTGCAGCGGAGAACGTGAGGCCGTGGGTGATGCCCTTGATGGTGAGCTCGGCTTCGAGGTTGAGGTTGGGTGCCCCGGGTGTTTCCTGCGAGCTGGCTTGGGCGGAAAGGATGGTGAGTTTGGCGGTGGGGAACTTTTCGAGGTCGAGGAAGTCGTCATTGTGGAGGTGGGCGATGAGGACGTCGTGAAGGGGGTTGTTGGCAAGGTCGGCGCAAGTGAGGTTGGCGAGGTCGAGGGTGATTTCGCCGCCGGTGAGGTGGCCGTCTTTGAATTCGAGGGTGCCTGATTGGATGCCGACGGAGCCCCAGTGTTTG
>JBCCZX010000213.1:0-4790 GCA_039186735.1 Verrucomicrobiota bacterium
CCATAGTCTTCTGGTGGCTCTTCAAAACCATGGACCGCGAGTGGTGGGTCCGATTTCTTGACCGATACGGGTCACCTTTCCTGGTCGGAAAATACGATCAGAACGACGACGCCAGTCGCATCATCCTCAACCACGCCTTTGCAGCCGCCACCAAACTCTTCGGCCTCGTCATCTCAAAAGACACCGAAGTCGAAATCCAGCAAGCCGGCACCAACCAAAACTCAGACGCCTTTAAAACCTTCCACGACGTCGCCAACCGAGAAATCTCAAAACTCATCCTCGGCCAAACCATGACCGCCGAAGCGCAGCCCCAGGGCATCGGAGGCAGCCAGGCCCTCGTTCACGACGAAGTCAGGGGAGACATCCGTCAATTCGACGCCACCGCCCTTGGTGAGACCATCCGAGAACAACTCTTCGCCCCCTTGGTCAAAGTCAACAATCTGCCCGGTCGACCCCCCGTCATTACCTGGGGAGACGAAACCGACCAAGCCGCCGAAGCCACTGGTAAACTCCTCTCCGACCTCAAATCCGCCAACCTTGAGCCCGACGACGAAGCACTTCCCGCCATCTCAAAACGCCTCGGCTTCGACATCCGGCGCGCCCAACAGTCCATCCCGCCCGCTGGGAACCCGACCCTGTTCGCTGCCAGCGGTCCCATCTCACCGAAGGAACTCGCCGTCGACCAAGCTGGCGCAGCAAACCTGCGGATCGCCCGCGCCGCCTCTGCGGACCTCGCGCAAGCCTTCCGCGGCCACTTCGCCCCGGTCCGCGCAGCCATCCTTGAGAGCCAAAGCCCGGAAGATTTGGAGCGTCGGCTCACCGTTCTCTACGCAGATCTCGACCCTGCTCGTTTGGCCCCCATCATCGAGCAAGCCCTCGTCGCCTTCACTGCGAACGCCACTCAGGTCTGACCCGCGTCGCGACCCTGTCCACACCTTTTGAGACCATCGTCTCACACTTTCTCTGCGGTGGCCCCACAGATCACCCCTCAACCAAAGTAGATCCAACCCAATCCCCCCAAATCATACCGTCTCAAACCTTTTCTCAATCTTCAGCAACGCCCAACTTTCCCCACTCCACGGTTGTCCGATTACTTAATTTATGTTAAATACTAGCTTTTAGAACGATTCCGGTCGTTTGGTCCTCAGAACTTCCCCAAGACAACAATCATCCCGTCTCACATAAGACTTTTGATAATTATGGGAAATCCATTAGATTGTTGAATCCATGACGCCCACTGCTCCGCCCACCGATACGATTCGATTCCTTTGTCCCCAGTGCAATGCCGGTCTCTCCGTCCCCAGCAAACTCGCCGGCGTCAAAGGTCCTTGCCCACACTGCGGCACTGAAATCATCGCCCCAAACCCCGCGACCAATCAACCCGCCTCCCTTAGTAATCCCCCTACCCAACAACCCTTCCAAAGCGCCCCGGAGGCCAGCCCCGCCAAAGAACGAAAACCAACCCCAACCAACCCAGCAAGCGCTTCTTCATCCTCCGCAGCCCATCCATCTCCCGGCTCAACAGCACCTTCCACCAAGCCAGATTCCACCCCCCAAGCAACCGCGTCTCCTTCGCCAAAATCAACTTCTAAAGCACCAACGCCCCAATCCGATGCGGCACCCGCTTTCGCCAACCCCAACGCCCCGCTTCCGGAAGCGAAGGCCCCCGAGCGCCCCGCCGCCGAGAACATGGCAGCCCCATCGGCGCTCGCCACTCCTCCCGCGACTCAGCTGCCAAGGCCAGAAGCCTCTACCGCGTCAGCATTCGCAAGTCCAAAGGCGACCACACCAGAATCCCCATCCGCGCTTCCTCAGTTTGAACCCCCTCAAGGAACTCCTCCCTCATCGACCGCACCAACTTCAGTAGCGCCCGTTCTCGCTCCGGCGTTCACCACACCCCATCCCGAAAATAGCCCAACCCCAGCCGAATCCGCACCCATAGCATCACCTTCTCAGCAGCAAATCCCAAAATCTCCACCTGCCTTCGGACAACCCGACAAAGCGAACGGCCTCCAGCAGCCTCTCCCTCAAAAACAATCCCCACCTCTCACCCCGGACCTTGCGCCCACACCATCAGCCGTTTCTCCACCCAAGTTCCTGCCGCCCCAAGGGAACGAACCAGAAGTGGGAAAAACCACACTCGGAGCCATTCCTCCCGTCTTCGGAAATCCCAAACCAACTCCCGAAGCCAACACATCCGCCGACAGCCTCACAAACACCCCCCCAATTGCGGGCCACACCGACGCCCTGGCGAACGCCCCCCAGTTCCCCCCTCAAGAATCGTCCAACCCCGATCGATCACCGCCACCGCTTAATCCCCCCGCAACCCCGGCAGACTTCAGCACTCCCGCACCCACGCTGGCAAGCCCAACTGGAGAGTCACCTTTCCCAGCGATTTCCCCCGGCAGCACTCCCGGGCCTTCCACACCAGCCACCGCCATGCCAGCAAGCGGTTTTGGTTCGCGTCCTATTGGCGAACGGACTCCCGCACCCTCACCAGGTGTCACCCCGACGCAACACAACCAGGTAGGTGACAACCCTAACCCGGCTTTCCAGACTTCACCTGCTCCCGGGAATGCCCCCGGAGCACCCGCCGCCTCTCCTTCCCGTTTCGCGCTGCCGGGTCAGCCGGAAACCCAACCCAATTTCATCCCCGCGGCTCAGGCAGACGCTCCTCAACCTCCCTTCGCTGGAAAAAGGGCCAACCCCGAAACTACGGACTTACCACCAGACCCATCAAAAAAGAGACCACTAAATCTCAAACTTCCTACCAAAGCACTCGCCATCGCTGTCCCGGTCTTGCTTCTCATCGCAGCCGGAGGAGCGGTTGCTCTCAAACCTTCTCTCATACCTGACAACCTTCGCCATAAAATCGTCTTCTGGAAAAAACAAGCATCACCCCCCGAAAATTCCACAAACGCCACCGACGCGGTGATGCTGAAGACCGAGCAGGAATCAGGCAAAAATCCACTCCCGACGCCATCCGAAAACACTCCACCCGGAATAGCCGATACCCCCGATGCAACTGCTCTCGCCCCGTCGGAAAGCGCGCCTGCACAACCCTCCGTCGCCGAAGACGAACGCACAACGGAAACCAATCCCGCCGCCGCTTCCGATAGTGAACCTGATCCCAACGACGAAACTGCCCAACTTCTCGACAAAATTCGTGATCCTGATAATCCAGCCGCCGGAGCCCTGGATAAACCGATGGAAGCCCTCAATGCCTTCCTGGCCGCTCCCACTTGGAACACGCGCATCCATCACTCGCTTCATCCAGAACGCGTGGGGGTCTTGATGAAGAAGTACTACCTCAGCAATCCGGATGAACCCATCATCCCCACCTCAATCCGATACCAACACAGCGAAACCGACGAAGCCACAGACACAACATTCTACGTCTTCCACCTCACCACGGAACAAGCCGAAGCAGGATTCCCTGTCGCAATCGAAGAAACCGAATACGGCTACAAGGTCGACTGGGAAGCTTTTGTCGAATTCAAAGACAACCTCTTCCAACAGTTCGCCCAAAATCCTCAACCCGGAACCTCTGGTCAGTTCCACGTCATCGTTCGCAAAACCCACTACTTCGATAAAGACTTCCCCGAAATCGAAAACCTCACCCCCTATCGTATCGATCCCCCGATTCCCGACCAAGACAAAACCGCCTTCGTAAACAACGCCACTCCTGTCGGAAATGAAATCGGATCAAAGGTCGATTGGGGTAGCCCCTTTACCCCCCTCATCGAACTCACATGGCGCGAATCCGAAGCCGGAACCGCTTACCTCGAAATCACAAAAATCATCTTTGAAAACTGGCGCACCGTCGCCCGTTACCGGGAAAATGCTGACGTGCCGAACGACAGCAGTGAAGAACCTGCGACCGCTCAGGAGACGGCAGCCACCGGCACCCAATAGGAATCAGTTGCCCTGCCGCACACTGCTCCGCCCAGAATACCCGTCCCAACCTCCTCGCAAAACATAGACGTCCTCCAGCGGTGTCGTCGACCGTAGCCGGTCCGCAACCTCACGACTCGCTTTGCACCCCCCGGAATCACAATAAACCACCACCGGTTTGGTCGCAGATTCCAAAACGGTCCAAATCTCCCACAGCTGATCGGTCCATCCCTGCTTGTTCAACAAGAACGCCCCCTCAATGTGCCCCGCTTCATACGCATCTTGCTGTCGCGCATCAATCCAAATAACTTCCTCTCCCCATCGCTCCGACACCAGCTCCAAAGTCACCTCATCGTCCCGTAACGGCTCATTCTGCAAATACAACGCAGGTGCGAGCGGATGAAAAGTCTTCGTCGCCATGGCACACGCCGTTGCGATCACAACAATAACCACTGATTCGATTACGGCCCGCTTCCACATCACTCTCCCCCCCCCTGCTTTACACTGAAGAAAGCCATGTAACGGCGATGCTTCTCAATCTCACAATCCGTTTCGATTCGTAATACCCCGAGCAACGCCTTCTCCGTTGTTTCCGGCTTCAGTTTGATGCGGTATCTCCTTCCCTCTTCGATCGTTTCCCATTCAAGAGCAAACTCTCTTCGCGAACTGGACACATCTACCACCCGGATCGGCTCCTCGCGTTTCACTTTAAACTCGAAGATCCTCTCTTCCGGCTCCTCACCAATTCCCAAACTTAGTATCTTCGGATCAATCGTTACGATCTCTGGCACAAGTACCCGCGTCACCAATTCGTATGGCTCAGCACCTTTCTCGTCCGTCCTGACAGTCAAATACTTTTCGTTCTCACCTGTCGCCGCCCCAAGGTTGAACAATCC
>JBCCZX010000214.1:0-4779 GCA_039186735.1 Verrucomicrobiota bacterium
CCTCCCAATTCCCCAACTGCTACACCGCCCGCGCAATCCCCTTCTCCGCTCCCTGCCCCTGCACCAACACATCACACAAATACACCCGCACCCACGGCGCCCGCCGCGACAAAACATTCACCATATCCTGCAGCGCCGCCCCACTCCCCGACGTCACCACCCCGATACTCATAGGAAAACCCGGCAACGCCTTCTTGAAACTCGCATCAAACAACCCCTCCCCATCCAACTTCCGCTTCAACGCCTCAAACCTCGCCTGCAACGCCCCCGCCCCCGCCGCCTCCACTTCCCGCACCACCAACTGCGCCGTCCCCCGCGCCTCGTAAATCGTTACCTCCCCAAACACCCGCACCGCCGCCCCATCCTCCAACGCATCCGCCCCCGGCCGCCGCCGTGCCCCAAACATCGCACACGCCAACTGACCCCCCTCATCCTTCAACGAAAAATACCAATGCCCACTCCCCTGCTTCCGCAGATTCGAAACCTCACCCTCCACCCACACCTCTCCAATCTCAATCTCTAACACATTCCGCATCCGCCTCAACAAACGCGAAACCGGTATCGCCTCCCGCTTCTCATCATCTCCCCCCTTCGATGGCCCTCCCAACAAGTTCACCCCCCCAATCTGCTCCCCTCATTCCACCAAACAAAGAACATTCTCCGCATCCACACTCCCCCTTTGATATCCCCAACCACCATGGCACTCTCCCGACACTCACTTAAAAATTTCATGCCCACTCAAAAGCCACACATCCTCGTCCTCTGCACCGGAAACTCCTGCCGCTCCCACATCGCCGAAGGCATCCTCCGCCACCAACTCGGCGACCTCGCCACCGTTTCCAGCGCCGGCTCAAACCCCGCTGGCTACGTCCACCCCCTCGCCGTCGAAGTAATGGAAGAAATCGGCATCGATATCTCCAGCCACCAATCCAAAAAATGGGACGAATTCCTCGCATCCGGCGTCGATACCGTCATCACCGTCTGCGGCAACGCCGATGACGCCTGCCCCACCTTCCCCGGCCAAGCCAACCGCTACCACTGGGGCTTCGATGACCCCGCCAAAGCCACCGGCACCGACGAAGAAGTCCTCGCCATCTTCCGCTCCGTCAGAGACCAAATCCAGCTCGTCTTCGGCGCCTACGCCGCCGGCATCAAGGAAAGCACCTGAAAACCTGATAAAATCTCCCCTCCCCCGAAATCAATGGTGACTAGCCATGGGTCTCCCACTGTCGTAAAATACCACTGAGAACTCTCTCCATGAAGCGTCTCCTCCAAGTCGGCGTCGTCGCCATCATCCTCATCGCAGCTGGCCTCTTCGCCCTCCGCGCTTACCTCGAAGAACAAGGCTACTACGAAGACCCCGCCGTCGCTCTCCGCGAACTCCGCGTCCTCGGCGTCGCCCCCACCGCCCACAATGTCCGCCTCTCCACCTCCAATGGCGACCTCGACACCCTTCGTATCCTCGCCCGTGCTCAAGCCGACTTCCAAACCCCCGACGAGAACGGCCAGCCACCCCTCATGCTCGCCCTCAAAAACGGCCACCTCCACCTCCTCCCCATCCTCGAAGCCAACCACTGGGACCCCAACACCCGCGACTCCATCGGCCAAACCCCCATCTCCCTCGCCCTCGACCGCGAAGACCTCCCCACCGCCTCCCTCCTCATCGAGAAAGGCGCCCACCCCAACTTCACCCTCCCCAGCGGCGAAATGGCCCTCCCCGGTTACTACCGCTACAAACGCGAACACCACCTCCGCTTCCTCCTCGACCATGGCGCCAACCCCGACTCCCCCTCCCTCGACAACCAAACCCTCCTCGCCACCACCCTCCAAGACGGCCGCGCCGACCTCGCCTGCCTCCTCCTCGACAAAGGCGCCAACCCCAACACCCTCCTCAACGGCGAACCCCTCCTCGCATCCCTCCTCCTCAACTGGAAAAACTGGCACCTCTCCCCCGCCGACACCACCCGCACCCTCGGCACCCTCCTCGTCGCCGGCGCCCACCCCGAACAACCCGCCGCCAACGGACAACGCCCCCTCCAAATCGCCCTCAAAAACAACTTCCCCGCTGCCACCCGCCTCCTCCTCCCCCGCTCCCAAAACGTCTCCGACACCCTCTGGCTCGCCATCGACCACAACAACATCCCCGCCGCCCAAGCCCTCCTCAAAAAAGGCGCCACCCCCGACTCCACGGACGCCTCCGGCGAAACACCCCTCATCCACGCCATCCGCTCCAAAAACATCCCCCTCCTCAACGCCCTCCTCTCCGCCAACGCCGACCCCAACCAACTCGCCCCCGAAGGCCAACCCGCACTCTACTTCGCCATCGCCCTCAAAAACGACGACGCCGCCCTTGCCCTCCTCAGCCACCGCAACTCCCCCGACCTCTTCCGCCCCATGCTCTCCCCCGTCTCCGAACCCTTCCGCGACCTCTTCGACCGCAAAGGCTATTTCGACTGGTACTGCCGCAACGAAACCGGCCTCAACCCCCTCATGGCCGCCGTCATGATGAAACGCCTCCCCGTCGCCGAAAAACTCCTCCAACTCAACTTCGACAAATCCCTCGGCACCGATGCCCCCGGCGTCGTCTTCCCCATCCAAATGGCCGCCGAAAACCGCGACATCAAAATGCAACAACTCCTCCTCGGCGTCTCCTACCACGAGCACCACCAACGCCGTCACTTCATCATCGACCTCTCCGAACAAAAAGTCCGCTACTACAAAGATGGTAAAATCGCCAAAACCTCCCGCGTCTCCACCGGCCGCTCCACCCACCCCACCCCCACCGGCGAATTCGTCATCAACGAAAAAGACATCGATAAACGCTCCAACATCTACGACGACGCCGAAATGCCCTACTTCCAACGCTTCTCCTGCTCCCCCATCGGCTTCCACGAAGGCTACACCGGCTCCCCCCGCGCCTCCCACGGCTGCATCCGCCTCCCCCTCGCCACCGCCAAATACTTCTGGAAAGAAACCAAAATCGGCGACCGCGTCACCATCCAAAACTAACAACCGGTCTTATAAGGACCCGCGAAGGATTTGCACGCAAGTCACCTGGACAAAAAGACAAGCGTTCCAGCGAGATCGACTATCACCACAATCGGGTTGCCCTTCCCGCTCTGAATCAACCCCGCCTCAGCACTCCATCTTCGAGCCAGTGCAAAACTCCCATCAACGCTCCATTCACAGACTTCAAGTTCACCACCGTCATTGACCAAAGCGAGAAGCAAACCCAACCCTGGACAAATCGTGTAACCGATTCTTGAGCGTCTGAGATTCCTTCTTCAATCCTTTGGAGTTCCCGAAAGAAAGCTGGAAACTCGATTGCCCAGAGAGGCGACAATGAACAAACATCCGAATCCCTGATGGCTCACCCCTGGGTTCCGCAGCCGCTTGCCGAGACATAGGGCTAAGCGCTCGGTCCAAGCTACGGCATCACTTTCGACACTTCCGCCGAAGGCTGACCATTCTCAAGTCGCCACACCCGCACCCAGTCGTATTTGGTCGTTCGCTGCTCCCAATTTCCTCTCTTCACCATTCCACCGTCTTCCGGCACCGGATTCCAGTCGTAAGTCTCAATCGCCATCTGGATAAACGCAGGAACATCCCACTCAATGCTCGGCTTGATAGAATAGACATACTTCCCATCTAGAAAAAACTGCACTTCATCCTCCGACTTCCACCACGCTGCGTAAACATAAAATCTCTCGTGATTTTTTGTCGGCGTCTTTGTTTGACCCTGTCTTTGAACTTTCTCCGGATTGAACCGGTTCACCCGATGAATGAGGTTCGAGTGAAAGACTTCATCCCAGTTCCGTGCCCAACTATCCGCATTGGGACTCACCACACCCACACACTCCTGAATATCAAGCTCTAGCTTCTTCTTCGTATGCCCCCGCGTCATCAACCAAAACGTCGATGACATCTCCGTCGCGTTAGCCTTCATACGAGTCTCATAGTACCAACCCTTCTCACCGGCATGCTTTGAACGCACAATCGCACCCTCGTAAAGATACTCATTCTCGTCTCGAACAACGGGTTCATCCAGAACGCCTACGGTGACATTCATCTTCCCATCCTTCACCACCACATTCTTCGCTTGAAACAAACCAGGCGGGCGACCAATCCACGTCCAACCGTTCTCGAGTGGGTTGGACTGCCACTTTTCCGTATTCAATTCAGTCCCATTGAACTCATCGGTCATCTTCCACACCGGTTTCCAAAATTTTCCCTCAGGTTTAGGGTCTTCCCCCTCCACAAAAAACGGACCGTCCACAGCAAACGTCGTTCCTAAAAATCCCAACAGCAGCGCGCAGATATTCACAGAGTGCTTCATAGTTTCCCTTAAGTTGCCCCCCTTACGCAGCCCGTACGCCACTTCCTTCAAACCTTTAACCTTTCTCCCACAAATTTTCTCGAAAACTCGCCTTCGTAACCCTGCCGCCACAATTGCAAAAAACTTCTGCGTGCCACCCCCACCCTTTTTATGCTGAAGTCAAAGAAATCGTATTCATGAAAACCCGGCACCAATTCGTTTTCTACACCTTCACCCTCTCTCTCATCCTCTACATTGACCGCGCCTGTATCTCAGCTGCCAAAGGCCCCATCACCGGAGACCTGGGCTTAACAGACAAACAATTCGGCTGGGTTCTCTCCATTTTCGCCTTCGGTTACGCCATTGCCCAAACCCCCTCCGGACTCCTCTCCGACCGACTCGGACCCCGTACTATCCTCGCCTCGGTAGTCACTTTCTGGTCCCTCTTCACCGCTCTCACCGGC